>JALEGO010000403.1 GCA_022763165.1 Flavobacteriales bacterium | reverse complement strand
TATGAAGATGAAGCGCACAATGAGCAATCTTATCTATGAATGGAATATCTAAGAAAGGACCTACTCCGGATTTTGGCAGTAGGCATAACACTCCAGTTACAACAATCCAAAAACCAGATAGGATTCTGAAAATAATCAACTAAAGTTCAAATTTAATCGGTAAGTTATATGAACATCTAACAATATCACTCGCTTGCCTTCCTGGAAGCCATTTAGGCATTGCCTTTACAAGTTTTAAAGCTTCTTCATCACAGCCTCCTCCGATCCCGCGCATCACTTTTATATCTGCCAAAGAGCCATCTTTTTCAATGGTAAATTGTAAGTAAACTGTCCCTCTAATTCCAGCTTTCTTAGCTAATTCAGGATATCGAAGGCTATCTGAAATATATTGATTTAATGCTACTTCACCACCAATGAATCTAGGCATCTGTTCAACAATTGTATATACCTTTTCATCGGAGCTTTGAGCAAATATTGTAAAGCATATTAGACTCAATGAAGCAATAAGGAATGTCCTACGCAATCTCATTTTGATAATCTGCCGCACTCAATAGCGCGTCAATCTCAGATGGGTCAGATACTTTGATTTTTATCAACCATCCTTCACCATAGGGATCTGAATTAACAGTCTCAGGAGCCCCATCTAAATTTTCATTTAACTCCAAGATTTCACCACTTAAAGGCATAAATAGATCAGAAACTGTTTTAACAGCTTCGATAGTCCCAAAAACGTCCTCCTGAGCAAGAGTTTCACCGACAGTCTCTATCTCAACATATACAATATCTCCCAACTCTCCTTGAGCAAAATCGCTAATTCCAACTGTCGCAACATCGCCATCAATCTTCACCCATTCATGGTCTTTTGTATATTTTAATTCCTCAGGTATATTCATTTTTTAGAACTTTTCTCAAAGATAATTCGAGCTAACAATAATTCAATAAAAAGTATCAAAATTTGTTTAACAAGACTCTATCCAGCCAGGGTGAACCGAATACTCAGACCAGCATTTGTGTTGCTTGTTGGGAAAGCCGTGGAAATAAATGGTCTGTTGGAATTGAAATCGTAAAAGAATCTAACAGTCAGTCTTGTGTTCACCTGGTAATCTGCAGTTGTTTTAAGGGAAACGGTTTTTTGACCGGCAGTTGCTTGATGAGTGTTTTCCACAATTTTTCGAATGAGTGTTTTATTGTCTCGAATTGACAAGTCCATCCTCAAATTCATATCACTTTCGAGTCTCTTTTTCTGTCCACCAACTCTGACGTTCAATTTCACTTTAGGGATTTTATAGCCAGCTCCAACGGTAATTTCAAAGCCTCTTACTTCAGTGATTTGAGTGTTGGCCATACTCAAAGATATGTTTCTATCCTTCTTGATTTCAAATCTTGTTTGTAAGCTATTTTTCCAGGTCATATCCACATTAATCAATGGGGAGAACTGCTCTGTGATAGTGGCTGTATTCATTTGATATTCTGGAATATAATTCGCATTGATATCTGTAGTATCAACGAATTTGAAATTATCATCCAAATCGCCTCTTTGTTCTTGTTCAGAGAAAATCACATTGCTAACGAAACCACTCAAACTCATAGTAGATTTGTAGGAATGATTTATGCTTATTGTTTTAAAGTACTTTTTAAGCGAAGGTAGTTTCGATAAACCTGTATATGTAACCCTCCAGTTGAGATCAGGTAATGATCTAATTAGATTGAGTTTTTGTTCTTCAATTGGCTTTCCAGAATAAGCTGCAAAAAATGCTGGTATTAAAACATCCTGTGCTGTACCTCCATAACCCTCTTTAAAACCTTGATCATTTTCATGATCATTGGCAAGATAAGAACTCTCACTGTTTTGTCTATTCTGAGCCAAACGGGCAGAAGTATTGTTTCTATACTCCAAAAATTTGGTAAATACTTCATTAGAATTGTCATCATTATCACTGACAAACGCTGTTCTCCATGCAGAGAATGAACGACTAAAACTTCCTGTCTCAACAAAACTTTGTGTTTCGTATCCAGGTATATCTAAACTGTCATTCCAGGTAAAAAACTCGCTAGAACTCAAAGAATAAGTAGAATTAGCCGTCAGGTCTATCCGCAGGTCCTTAATAGGCTCAATGGAAGATCTGAAATTAATGTTTTCGCTATGCGTATTGGTATGTTGGGTAGTGATATTTACCCCTTGGACAAGCCAATCCCTTTCCGCAGCATATTCAGCGAACTTCCTATCTTTCGCATCTCCCACAAATTCATGCATCCCCAATAAGAAGGGCACTCCAGGTCCCTCAAATTGATTATCAAATCCTAAAATCTGTGTCCTTCGACCATAACCCGGAAGCAAAAGTCCATTATTCTGCGAATAAGTCAATGAAGCATTTCTAACACCCATTAAAACATGTACAACATGGTCTATAGGCGTAATTTTATTCTTATCCTTTTCTCGCTTTTTCTTCTTAGTATCTGTTGAGTCATTCGGATTTTTTGGAGGATCAGGAGTCTTCTTCTTGACTGCAGGTTTTTTCTTCTTATTTCGACTACGCCTAAACTTTTGGTTCACCTTCTTTAAGTAAGGTACCTTATTGTATAGGTTTCTAAAATTCGCTGTTCCATTGAGTTGAATATTGTTTGAGTTTTGAATCGTATGTCCTAGAGTATCTGCTGCAAAAGGAGCCCTTGTCCAATTGTAAGATGAGGAGTATCTACTTGTCGCATTGATCCAATCAGTAAGCGGAAATTTATTCAGCGGAAGATTCCAACTCAAATTGTTTTGATGTCTGTAATCAGTATTTTGCCCAAAAGTTGCCAAACTCTTATATAAGGAGTCCCTCCACAATCTGTAATCGTCATTGCCTTGTTGTTTATCAATTCTTCTATCAACTCTACCTGGACGCTCTGTAATTAACGCCATGTTGGTGGCATTGAAGTCATATTTCAAGGCTTTGGTGATGTCGTATTTGAGATCATATTGGCGTTGCCAATCAAAGGTTTTATTCACAAATAATGGTAATTCTGCTCGTATACCAGGGTTAGTGTTTCTATTCAATCTTTGGTTATACATCCTATTGACGTTCGTTCTAAAACCAATTTGTTTAGGTCCAGGATATATATTGATATCTCGAATTAACTTAAGGTATTTCGATTTTAAGAACTTGACCTTTTTAAACGGTTCAAAAGGTTTTACGCCAGGACTGAAGGTGTAGTTTAATGCTCCTCTATAAACTCTTGTGGTGTTGTGTTCAATATTAATGTCTCTCTCATATGTTTCAGAATAGGCATAGGTCAGAGACAAATTTGAAAGATCATAAAAGTGCGATTTTTTGCTTCCTTCACCTTTTTCTTTCCTGACATTGGTAAAGTTCATGCTCCTCCTTTGAGTCAGGGATTTTGTCACGTCAATAATGGAATCAATAAATGTCGCATCTGAGCCTGACTCTTTGAGATCTTTCAAAACAGGTTTAAGTTGTATGTCAGGATTAAGGGGATCAAACTGTGGCTTAACTACACCTTTGGAGTATCCCACATACATTGGAATTTTCAATTTGGTGGCCTTTGGAAGAAAGCGTCCTATATCTGTAGAGAAAGATGCATCCACTTGCTGAATGGTTTCTCTTTGTCTTTCTTGAACTTTCTTTTCCACACTACCAAAACCTGGTGTGCTCATGCTACCTGAAAGCGACACGGTTCCGAGATCAGCCAGCTGCGAAGTCAATCTCCCTATGGCAGCCCAACCAGACTGATCATTGAAGTTGGATAACCTCAATTCATTAACCCAAACCTCAACGCATTTAGTAATCCCATTGTCTCTTGGGTTTCTAACCCCTATCATTACAGTCTTCGTAGTTCCTAAGTTTGGATTACCAACAACCGAAATTGTGTTTTTGGGATAATTTGGATCCTGCACTACATAAGGCCTTCTAGTATCCCAGTTATTATCAAAAACCTCAGCATTTCGAGCAACTTTAGCATTCAACAACTGGGCAAATTCGATATCAATGTTGTTATCCGGTATCCAGACTTCAGCTCGATCAGATTCACTATCGTCATCATATCGACCTGGCGGAGTAATCTTCAATGGGATTTCATATTCATAGTAATTGTCTTCAAAATCCGTTCCTAGTCTCACGAAAACGTTGAGTTCATCATCAAAAACTGGTTGATCTGGATTACTTGTCTCACCATGCACATACATTTTGAGTCTATTGTACATCCTTACATCGAGGTCCATATTTCTGTAAGCCGCTTGAAAACAACCATCCTGAAGATCGCATATTGTCATTGCAAGTGACTGCTCATTTAACCTTTGAAGGTTGGTTGTACCCAAATTGATTTCTCTTTGGATATCTGGAGGCACAACATAATTTACTGGAGTCTTTTGACTATTTTCTTCTATGTTTACAGCAGCAATGTTGAATGAAGCAAACTGATCATCTGGAATGTACTCTCCGTCCTGAAGGCAAGAGCCCTCGTATTTTCTCCATTCTCCCCTAACCAACTCCAACCTTGCAAATCTTAAGAAAACAGGTCTATTAAATCCTTTTACAAAAATTCTCATGAAACGGATGGATCTGATATCTGGGTTACCAATTCGCTCCACGTTACTTCCTTTAACGGGAATCTTAAATTGATACCAATTCACTGTTCGTGTTCTTTGATCAGGTGTTGTAGCACTTCCTTGAAGCACATCAGTAATAAAGTTACTTCCAACATTTGCAGGCGAAATATCACTAGCAGAAACCTTCACTCTATATTGAAAGTAACTTTCCCCTTCATTCATGTTCCTGTCGTTGTTGACATCCTCTGCATTAGGCAATGTAGAGGCAGTTGTTGGGTAACCATCTGCATTTTGAGATTCATAAACATCAGATGATGGTGAGTTTCCTTCAAGACCATTAAACAACTTGTATCTTTCTAATACATTCAGTTCGTCCGTATCATAATCGTCCCCTCGGAAATAATGGTAGTTGTCTGAAGAGGGATCTTCGATTGCCTGACTATAGGCCCCTGAAGCTGTACCATACAGAGCTGCAATCTTATCAAGATATTGCTTTTCGAAGAAAACTTCCTCTTCTTGGTCACGCAGACCTTCTAATCCTACATCCTGAAATGCACGTGTTTGAGGGTCATTGTCAAAGGCATTGATAATGTGTGGTACAGAAGGCGGAATGGATCTACCCCATGGTGTAACCGTATCTGGAGATAGGTCCGAAGCAATATCCTCTGAGGTTCCTAAACCATTTTCAAAAAACTTCTGCCCATCTTTCAGAATATCCTCAGAAATATTTCCAATGTTAAAGAAGATCTCACCTTCCACGTTTTGGTCTGGAAAGCCTGGTTCACCAGCCTCGGCATATGGATCCATTAACCAGAACTGAATGAACTCAATGTTCGCTGCATCCCAATCGTTAGTTTCTATACTTCTCATGATCCCTCCCCAACGTGTATCCGGTGCATTCAAGCCTCCTTGATCATTGATACCTTCCGCGTACTTAACACCAACTGAATCATTCCCATCCACATCATAATTATAAGGGCCCTTCTCCTCTGGATAATAGGCCAAGTCGAACATTGCAATATTGGTGGGTTGCCCTACTTGAAAATCCCTATTTGGAAATACTTCTGTTTCATAGACTTCTCTCATGAAATGATTGGAACGCATTTCATCATCATTCCTTATGTGATCTGGGGTAATGTTAGATTGTCTAAAAAATACAGTTGGATCAATAACATACCAAGCCAATTTAGCTCTATTGAATCCCGTAGCCAAGTTGGATACCAAGTCTCCTTCAGGGAATAAATTTGGTTGCCCTTGTGGTGTACTTGCCAAACGCCAGGTACTAAATGATCTCAGCTCAATTGTAGACTGGCTTCCTTCAAAATCATCAATGTAAGAAGTACCATCTTTTCCAATTGCTCTTGAGTGTCCCGGCAATAGTTGAGCAAATTCCCCGGAAAACTGAATAGTGGATTTCTCTTTAGTAGAAATTAGGGGGATTTTGTCTAGAATCGTGGTTAGGAGTTCTGATTCCGTTTGATAGTTCACATCGACACCATAAATTGTGTTGTTGATGGGTTCATCTCCAACATTCACTTTCTGCGTCAATGGACGTTCTGTCAAGTTCATTATGGTACCACCAAAGGTCAAGTTTTTACTGAATTCATAGTCAAACCTCGAGGCTAACATGGTTTTACTCTGAATAGCAAAAAGAGAGTTACTCTCGAGTGACACTTTTATTGGTGTACCTGATTCCAACACTCCCTGATTAATGATTTTCACCCTTCCAAGGGTGTAATCCACCGTGTAATCCACATTTTCAGTCAATTGTGCTCCCCCTGCTGTAACTACTACAGATCCCTCTGGAACATTCAGGGCACCAAGTGGAATTTCAGAGCTTACTGTAGATTGATATCTTCCTTTTATGGTAAATCTATTTTTATTGGGGTTATTTACCCTTGCGTTTGTTTTGGTGTTTGTATAGAGTGAATCAAATGCGTAAAAATTAGCTGTTTCAAGTTCTGAAGTTCCAAAAGCATCTCTAAGTCCATTTCCAAAAGGCTCTAGAAGGGGAAAGAAGATCTTTCCATTTCTAGGGATGATCGTTATTTGCGGGTTGTCTAAGAAGTCAAATATCCCATCTGGTTGGGCTTGATTGTTGATACTCAACTTATCAAGACCTAAGACTTGAATAATGGATTTATTCTTCAAGCTACCTCTTGGAAGATAATTGATTTGTATACCTGTTGCAGCATCCAAATACCAAACGTCCAATTCAAAACCCGTTTTCTCAACCTGATAGGCACCTAATGCGTAGACATTTTTCATCATTAGGTCCCACATTGGTGTGTAAAGGTTGACTTCCACACTTTTCAAAAGTTTTAGAACAAGTGCATCCTGTCCAGCAACACCATCTGTGGAAAATTCCCCTACTTGATAAGTTCTACCTCGATAGGTGAACTGAAAGGCTACCGCTAATGCTTGATCAATTTGGACTTCAGAATTAAGTGATATATAACCAAGCTGTTTGTTTACAGTATAATGTTGACCTTCTGTCAAAAGTTCAGCCTGAGAGATCTTTTGAAAATCTTTTCTATCCCTCAATCCTTCTGCATTTAAGAAATCAGAAGAGTTTAAGAAACCTCTCACCAATGCATTTCCTGAAACTCGATCATACAGGTCATTCCCTTTGTTTGTAGGCACATTATTTCCAGGAGCAAGATCTGTAACATATCCGCTATTGAAAAGACGATCGGGGTCTGCTGTTCCAAGGTCTTGAAAAGCAATGACATTTCTGGTATTCTCAAACGCATTAATTGCGGTCTTATAAACTTCGATTTTAGTGATAAAAATTTCAGATGCCAAGATGGGAGGAGTGGCAACCCATCTTTCGTAGTTATCTCGGAAGAAGTGTGATAGGAAGAAGTGGCGATTGGCTTCATAATCATCTCCACTTACCTCGAATTCTTTTATTTGAGCTCCTCCCTTCACTTCGATCTCTTGCTTCTGTCCTTTGTTCTGAGAAATGACGCTTGTTACAGTGAGTTTACCGAATTTCAAGCCTGTTTTGATCCCGAATAGACTTTGGCTGCCGGTAATCAATGAACCTTTCAATGGCAATGTCACATTACCGGCTTCAATTAGCTGAATGATTTCATCTTCGTTACCGGTGTAGCCTAATTTTGTAACATTCTCAAAGTCAAACATGGCCTCTGTATTGTAGTTCATGTTCAGCTTCATTTTTGTTCCAATGTTCCCAACAACGTTGAGTTGGATTTTCTCATCGAAATCAAAAGTTGTAATTCTCTGTTGTTTTACTGGAATTGCCGGGTTCTCAGTTTTGGAACTGTTCACTCCAAATATTAATTCTGCTGAACCTTGAGGCCTAATATCAATGGTGTTTCCTCCAAAAATTTTGTCGAATGCCTCACTTTTGATGTTGAGACTTGGTCGAAATGCTGGTGAAGAACCCTGAGCAAATGCTTCTGCAGTTGCTTTTTCTGACCAATAATCCCGAATCGAATTTTTCATGTCGTAATCACGATACTCTTCGATTGTCATATATGAGGGCTTTCTGTAATCAACCTTATCCCCCATCTTTTTAGAGAAATTATAATAACCAGTTTGTGGATCGTACTCTATATCTGATTTGAAGTTGGAAGGTTCGGAGAGATAGATACCCCCATTCCTAGATTCCGATTGGGGTAAATAGTTTTTGTCTTCAAAGGGAAACGGTAAGTCTACCTTTGATGTGTCATCATCTTGCGCCAAAGCTGAAAAGGCTATTCCAAAAAAGGCAACAAACAAATAAACACAAAGCTTATATGTACTTCTCCATCCTACCAAGAAATTACAAAAATTTTAAAGCTTCTTTAATGATGGACTCCGTCTCGACATGATCTTTAAGGTCCATTTTATTTAAAATTTTTCTGACGGCCCCGCGATTAAAACCTAGGGCAACCAATGCTGATAACGCTTCATCTGCAACTCTATTGTGTGGAGCTGAAGAAATATTATCAGCTCCCTCGTCCAGAGCAACCTTATCCTTAAGATCTACAATGATTCTTTGCGCTGATTTAGCGCCTATTCCTTTTATCCGTTTTAAAGTGTTAACATCCTCATTAATAATTGCTTGCTGTATATCTGATACAGATTGAGCAGATAAAATCATTCGAGCTGTGTTTGCTCCAACACCTGAAACTGAAATTAATTGCAAAAACAAATTCTTTTCTGATTTGTTATAAAAACCATAGAGTGTATGAGCGTCCTCTCTTATGGCCAAATGAGTATAAAGTTGAACTTGTTCTGAATCGGATATTTGAGAATAAGTATTTAGAGATATATTCACTTGATAACCAACACCATTACATTCAATTACAACATCGGTTGGATTCTTTTCCGCCAGCCTTCCTTTCAAATATGCTATCATCACTTACAAGAAACCAGCAAAAGTACTAAATCTCGATCAAAGATCACTGAAAATAGGATAAGACATGATAAAAAATATCGCAATATCAAATCACAATAATTCAGCACTTTAATAAGTCACTCATTTACAAGAGCGCATGACTTCCAAAGTAGAATGCGCATGAGCAAGATTAAAGTTTGTTACTTTTGCCCCGCACTATGGATAATTTTTTGACCTCAACAGAATTCATCGATCACGAACATCCAAAAATTCGAGATTTTGTCGAGAAAAATACTCAAGAAGATAAAACGGTAAAGGAA
The DNA here is from genome assembly GCA_022763165.1 of Flavobacteriales bacterium. GTDB lineage: Bacteria > Bacteroidota > Bacteroidia > Flavobacteriales_G > JALEGO01 > JALEGO01. The sequence continues at coordinate 7,515 of JALEGO010000403.1, read as the reverse complement.
AACGCCATCTCATTGTATTTGGCTGTGAGGGATCAATTCCGATATAATCCATACAACATTGATTTACGGAAAAGCACCATCAGAGCCTCCAAGCTTCTCGATAAGGATAATGGAAATTGTGTAGAGAAAGCGATCATCCTTATAGCCTGCTACAGGGCCTATGGGCTTCCAAGTAGATTACATTTAGCCGATGTCAGAAACCATATTGCAACAGAAAGGTTAGAAGCATTTTTAGGCTCTAATCTATTGGCTTGTCATGGCTATACAGAGGTTCTTATAGATGGTAATTGGATCTCTAACACTCCAGCTTTCAACAAAGAACTTTGTGAGAAATTAAATGTGGAAGTATTGGAGTTTGATGGGGAACATAACTCAATCTTTCAAGAATACGACAAAACAAATAATTTATTCATGGAGTACGAGAAAGATCATGGCGTATTCGAGGATTTGCCGGTTGATTTTATTATTAATACTCTTTTGAATCATTATCCCCATTTTACTCAATCAAATTTACCCGAAGGGTTTAGTTTTCTCATTGATGAACCTCATAAGAATGATTAAATCTCTCACACTAACCTTAAGCCTTTTTTTTGCTCTGACAGTAAGCTCTCAAAAACTGGTCAGTGGACCGATGCTGGGACATGTGAATAATGATCATTCCAAATATTGGCTTCTTCTAAAAAATGCCAACACGCTATCAGTTCAAATCAATGGAAAGAGCCTCATTCTGGATAGTCTTTTAACGATTAACACCTACAAAAAATACGCTATTGTTCATGCCGATATTCCAAGCCGACATCTTGTTGGTGACTCTATCAGTTGGATCGTAGATGATAAATTGGTTTTCACATCAAAGATTGACAAACCAAGGGAGGAATTTAGCTTTCTGATAGGCTCTTGTGCGCTTGGTGTTCCTAGGATTTTTAGACCCATTTATGGGGGAAAAGAAATCATTTTCAAAAATATGGCTAGTGATGATGCAAACTTGATGATTTGGATGGGAGATAACATTTATTACCGCAAGCGAGATAATAAATCCGGAAAACATATACGCAGACATATTTGGAGACGAAAGAGCAAGCATTATAACACTCTTCTCACTTCTGCAAAAAGACATTATGCGATCTGGGATGATCATGATTTTGGACCAAACAATTCTGATTTAAATTACAAACTCAAGTCTTCATCTTTAAAGACTCACAAATTGTTTTGGCGGAACGCTTACTATGGCAATGAATCACAAGAAGGAATCTTCTCATCATTTCAATATGAGAACGCAGAATTTTTCCTTTTGGATGATCGATTCAATAGAGATATTCCTGGAACAGAAAACACACTTTTAGGTGAACATCAAATTCAATGGTTCAAAGAAACACTCAAATCGTCTGAGGCTGACTTTAAGTTTGTTGTTTTAGGATCACAAGTTATCAATGAAAAGAATGTTCATGAATGTTATAATCAATATCCCAAAGAGCGGCAGGACATCCTTGACTTCATTGAGGAACACCGAATCTCTGGGGTAGTATTTTTAACAGGTGACATGCATTACTCAGAGGTGCTTCAATACCAATATAAGAATGGACCTAAACTCATTGACATTACAAGTTCACCAATGACAAGTATTATCTATAAAAAGGCGACTATAAGTGCAGATCAAAAGGTAAAAGGCTGTCATATTCTGGAACATAATTATTGTAAAATTTCTGTGAATGATACAGAAAGGAAAAGTATCACACTACAGTTTTTTAATAAAAGTGGGGACATAATATTTGAGCACAACATTAATCTAAACGAATTAACATGGTAGATTTCGATTTGAAAAAGGCCAATAAGATGCTAAGCATATTTGGGCTAACAAAGATTCCACTTATTTTCTTTTGCAGGCCAAAAATTCTGCGTATTGATGATCAAAGTATAGTGGTCAAAATTCCATTGAAACGAAGAACTAGAAATCACCTGAAATCAATGTACTTTGGGGCACTTGCTGTTGGCGCAGATGTAACAGGAGGTTTTCAAGCATTCTATGCTTCCTATGTCCTTAAGAAAAACGTAGGTTTAAGTTTCAAGAATTTTAAATGTGATTTCCACCGCCTTGCTAAGGGCGATGTTCATTTTACATGTGAAGACACACAGGAGGTTTTGAAAATGGTTCAAGAAACCATCGAAACGGGTGAGCGAGTGGAAAGAACAGTGAACATTAAAGCTACTTGTCCAGATATAGATCCAGAAGAAATTGTTGCCACAATGGCTTTGACAATTTCAATGCGCTATAAGAAGAAGGGTGGGTGATTATTAGATGAAAACATAGGAAATGAAAAAAGGAGCCGAAGCTCCTTTTTTCCCTCAAATTCCACTCAAACTACACATAAAACTATTTCTTTCTATTCAATAACTGACACGTTAAAATCAGTGCTTACAGGATCTACTATTGCACCAGTTGGATTGAAGAACTTAATTGATACTGTATTTGCACTTGAAACCCGGACAAACGCAATGATTACATTGCCCAAATCTCCATCTGGAGAGACCGATACTGCACCACCAACTGAAGCTCCGGCTACAGCTATTGTCTCAGTGCTAAAGCTTCCCGCAGCAATCGCACCAACATCCAAAGTCACGCTTGTCTTAATGATTTCTGTAACTGCTGTTCCAGCTGCACCCACGGTCAGTGTGCCATCCACATCAGCATTTCCATCAGTGTGAATGTTTCCAGAACCATCAGTAACTGTGAAGGCTGTTCCGTCCATTGTTAGGCCACCGTCTAAAGTAGCTGAGCCATCTACATCAAGCGTTCCATCAGTATGAACATTTCCACTAGCGTCTGTAACGGTGAACGCTGTACCATCCATTGTCAGACCTCCATTCAACTGTGTTGTACTAGACACTGTTAAAGTAGTTAGATTCAAAGTTCCGATGCCAACAGTCCCAGTAACATTCAGGTTTTCACCGATCGAAAGATCTCCAAGTATACTTACATCGGCAGCACCACCTGCAGCACCAAGCGTTACACCACCATCCACATCTAAAGTACCATCTGTATGTACATTACCTGTGACATCTGCAACAGTGAAAGCCGTTCCGTCCATTGTTAGTCCCCCGTTCAAGATAGATGACCCTGTAACGGTAAGATTCTCACCAACAGCAAGATCTGAAAGAACTGAAACATCAGCTGCGCCACCGGCAGTTCCAAGTGTAGTGGTTCCATCCGCTGTGAAAGTGCCATCTACATTTGCATCTCCATCAACATCCAATGTACCATCTGTATGTACATTACCAGTGGTGTTGGCTACTGTAAATGCTGTACCATCCATGGTTAATCCACCATTCAATGTTGCGGCTCCAGTTGCGGTAAAATCTTCACCAACTGAAAGGTCCGAAAGAACACTAACATCAGCACCGCCACCTGCAGTACCTAATGTTGTAGTACCATCAGCAGTTAATGTTCCATCAACATTTGCATTTCCATCTACATCAAGGTCTCCATCTGTGTGTACGTTTCCTGAAGTATTTGCTACTGTAAATGCTGTACCGTCCATGGTCAATCCGCCATTCAATGTTGCAGCTCCGGTTGTTGTAAAGTCTTCGCCAACTGAAAGGTCTGAAAGAACGCTTACATCAGCACCGCCACCTGCAGTACCAAGTGTAGTTGTTCCATCTGCAGTGAACGTACCATCAACATTACCATTTCCGTCCACATCTAGATCACCATCCGTGTGTACGTTACCAGAAACGTCAGCTACAGTGAATGCTGTTCCATCCATTGTTAGGCCACCATTCAAGGTTGTTGCTCCAGTTACGGTTAGGTCCTCTCCAACAGCTAGGTCAGATAATACACTAACATCAGAACCACCTCCAGCTGTTCCGAGAGTAGTAACTCCTGTGGAAGTAAATACAGTCGTAGATGTCGTATCAAGTACTGAAGCACTCGTCACTATCAATGAATCATTAATCGTAACAAGGTCGTTGAGTGTTGATCTTCCAGAAACCTGTAAAACAGCACCATTGATTGTATCAAACTGAGACACTCCAGCTACATTGAAATCTCCATCAACATCTAGATCGCCATCAGTGTGCACATCTCCGGTATTATCTGCAACTGTGAAAGCCGTTCCGTCCATAGTTAGACCTCCATCTATTGTGGCTGATCCATCTACATCAAGTGTACCATCTGTATGCACATTACCAGTAGTATTTGCCACAGAGAATGCGGTTCCATCAACAGTAATTCCTCCATCCAAGGTTGCAGCTCCATCTACATCAAGTGTACCATCTGTGTGAACATTACCTGATGTATTTGCTACAGTAAAGGCGGTACCATCAACATTGATACCACCATCTAAAGTTGCTGCTCCATCAATATCAAGTGTACCGTCAGAATGAACATTCCCAGAGACATCAGCAACTGTGAAAGCCGTTCCATCCATAACTAGACCTCCATTCAATGTAGAAGATCCTGTTACCAATAGATTCTCTCCAACTGATAAATCGGACAAGACACTTATGTCGTTACCACCACCAGCAGTTCCTAAGGTTGCGGCTCCATCTAGGGTAAGTGTTCCATCTAGATTTGTATTTCCATCTACATCAAGATCACCATCAGTATGAATGTTACCGCTAATGTCCGCTACAGTAAATGCGGTACCGTCAGATGCAATTCCACCATTCAGGGTAGCTAAGCCAGTCACTGTTAGGGTATCGCTTAAGATTTTATCAATATCAGCATAGTCCGCTGTGATGCTGTCAAAAACAACGTTATTGACATCCATATAATCAGCTGTCAAGGTATCAACTTCAGCATTTGCCAATACCTCTAAGTAACCAGTTACTGTAGCGGTATCCGCAACGCTAAAATCACCACTTACAATACCAGTTGAGATTCTAGCTGTATCGATTACCATATTATCAATATTACCATAGTTACTCCACAGGCTATCTATAGTTCCATAAGGAGAGGACAAAGTATCTACTCTAAAGTAGTCAGACCATAAGCTGTCAATAGTTCCATATGGAGACTCAAGAGTATCTGCATTAACATAGACTGCATCAACACTGTCGACAACTGCTTTGTTTATATTTCCTAATCCTAGATTCATGGTGTCGGTCACAAGTTTGTCAATATCACCATAATCCGCCGTGATACTATCAAATAAGACGTTGTTGACATCCATATAATCAGCAGTTAATGTATCGACCTCTCCATTTGCTTGAACATTTAAGTAGCCATTTATGGTTGTCGTATCTCCAACTATAAGATCTCCAAACACTCTCCCAAATGAAGTCTGGTTTGTATCAGAACTCATAAAATTAATCTCTGCATAATCTCCCCATAAACTGTCAATAGTCCCGTAAGGTGAGGATAACGTGTCAACTCTTATATAATCAGACCATAAGCTATCGATTGTTCCATATGGTGATTCAAGCGTATCAGCATTAACATAAACAGCATCAATACTGTCAACAACTGTCTTGTCTATTGTGCCAAGCCCTAATGTCATAGTATCGGTTACCAATTTATCGATATCACCATACGTTGCAAATATGCTATCGATACCTACATTGTCTACGTCAATATAGTCAGCTGTCAAGGTATCTATTTCACCATTTGCTTGAACATTTAAGTAACCATTGACTGTTGCAGTATCGCTCACTGTTAAATCCGCGTTCAATGTGGCGTCACCGTCTACATCAAGTGTACCATCAGTATGAACATTTCCAGATCCGTTTGCCACTGTGAATGCTGTTCCATCCATCTGCAAACCGCCATCCAAAGTAGTCAATCCATTGACAGTAACAGTGCTATTGCTTGTTACAGCTCCGTTGTTCGTCACTGTCAGGTTATTTGTTACAGTTGAATTATTTGTAACCGCTGAATTGTTCGTTAAGGATGAATTGTTTGTAACAGCCCCATTATTGGTCACTGAATTTTGTGTGGTTACTGGAGCATTGAAAGTAGACGTTCCGTTGATCGTAATGACATCAGCAACTGAACTTCCAAGTGTTGCATCATCATTTACGGTTAGATCATCAGCATCAACTTCAGCTGCATCAACAAAATCTACTCTTAAAGTATCGACTACCATATTATCAATATTGCCGTAATCGCCCCAAAGACTATCTATTGTTCCATAAGGAGACTCAAGGGTGTCTGCATTTACGTAGATGGCATCAATACTATCAACTTCCATATTTGCAACATTTCCAAAACCAAGGTTCATGGTGTCTGTTACAAGTTTATCAATATCTCCATAATCAGCGAAAATGCTGTCAATACCAATATTGTCTACATCAATGTAGTCAGCCTCTAGCGTGTCAATTTCTCCATTTGCTTGAACATTAAGGTAACCTCCAACAGTAAGTGTATCTGTTACAGCTGCGTTTGCGTCAATGTACCCATAACCTTCAACTGCGAGGGTATCAGTGATATAAGCGTTACCACCGGAACCAAGGAATGTATTAGACCAAATGGTATCGCCTAAACTTTTAGCATGATAAGCATATTCACCCTGCAGACTATCTATTTCCGACCATTGATAGAAAGAACTATCTCCAATGGTAATATTGGCTAGCACACTATCAATTTGCGCCTTAATTACAAGACCATAACCCAAGGTTAGCGTGTCAGAAAGAATCTTATCAATATCGCCATAATCAGTCCAAGTGGTATCTGTTCTTAAGTTACTGATGTAGGCAAATAATGATCTCAGAGTATCTACTCTACCATAAGGTGAAAATAATGTATCTGCATTTACATATCTTGCGTCAATGCTATCTACATCTAAATTCATCATATTTCCATAACCCAATGTCATTGTATCTGTCACTTGTTTATCTATGTCCGCCCAATCTGCCCAAAGACTGTCAACAGAAACAGTATTCACATTGATTTGATCAGCATCCAAAGTATCTACTTCAGCATTGGCTCGAACATTCAGATATCCATTAATCGTAGCTGTATCACCAACATCTAAATCTCCACTCAAATCAATAGTGTTCGACCAAAGCGTGTCATTGTTCACATTATCAATATCCGCATAATCTCCCCAAAGACTATCATTCATGATATTATCAATGTTCGCATAATCTCCCCACAAGCTATCAATTGTGCCATATGGAGATGATAGAGTATCTGTATTCACATATCTAGCATCTACGCTATCAACATCCAGGTTCATGACATCTCCAAAACCCAAGGTCATGGTATCAGTCAATAGTTTATCAATATCTCCGTAATCAGCGAATAAACTGTCAATAGACATACTTCCGACATTTAAATGCATTGCATCTAATGTGTCTATTTCACCGTTCCCGTCAACATTCAGATATGTGTCTACCAAAAGAGTGTCACTTATATCTACATTGCTATCGAAGTTAGCATCGCCATCTACATCCAATGTACCATCAGTATGTACGTTTCCGGTTATGTCTTGTACAGTAAATGCTGTACCGTCCATTTGAAGACCTCCATCTAGAGTTGTAAGACCTGTTACGTCTAGTGTGGAGTTAACGATAGTGGTT
>JALEGO010000402.1 GCA_022763165.1 Flavobacteriales bacterium | reverse complement strand
GCATAACAGTTGAGCCAAAATATTTGAATTCCCCGGTCTTGAGAAGATCTAAAATTTTTGATTCTGGGTCTTTTTCTAAATTTCCATCAACAAGTTTATACTCGTATTTACCATGAATACTCGCCCCCACTTGCAAAATCGAGTTTGGTATGCGATGTTTTGCATCTGCACTTTTGGGATTAAATATAATGACCTTATTATTCAATGGAATGAATTCAAAGCAAAAGTAAGGAGTTTTGCATTATAGTATATCAATAAATCCTAAACATTACTTTTGCAGAAGATGGTTTTTCTATGTCTATTGAAAACAGGAGAACTATTCTCTAGTGCAACTGTTGAAGTGGCTTTTATATAATGAGTAGAAAGAAAATAATACTGTATAATCCCAAGGCTGTGTTTTTTGACATGCCATTGGCTTTGTTAGCTATTGGCTCCGCTTTAAACGATAAGGAGTACGAGGTAATCATCATCGATGGGCGGATTTGTGATGATGTTGAGGGAGAGATCCGAAAACATATTGATGAAGCGCTCTGCGTGGGTATGTCAGTGATTACGGGAGCTCCAATTGCTGATGCCTTGAAAGTCGCGACATTTGTAAAAGGTATTAAGTCAGCATTACCAGTAATATGGGGTGGATGGCACACTTCCCTTTTCCCTACTGAAACCTTGAGAGATTCTGAGCATATTGATATCACAGTACAAGGTCAAGGAGAAGAAACATTCAAAGAATTGGTAGATCATCTATCACAAAACTTGTCGATTGATAATATCAAGGGAATATCATTTCGAAAAAATGGCGAGCCCCACAAGAATCCTCCTAGGCCTATGGTGGATATGGACAGCTTCGGTAGAGTGAACTACGATCTTATTGATATTGAAGCTTACTTCAAGAAGAAAAAGAAAAGACAATTTGATTATATCTCATCCATCGGTTGTTTCTTCAGGTGTGCATTCTGTGCTGATCCGTTTGTATTTCAAAGAAAGTTCTCTGCAATATCTCCTGAAAAATTGGGAGAAGAGATGGAGTACTATCAAAAGAAATACAAATTCACTGATTTGAATTTTCAGGATGAAACTTTCTTCACTTATGCCAAACGCATTAATGGAATCGCCAATGAGTTCATCAATAGAAACCTGAATATCTCTTGGGCTGCTACCATGCGAGCAGATCAGGGAAGTAGGCTTTCAGATGAGATCTGGGCTTTGTGTAAGGAGTCTGGTTTAAGAAGGCTATTGATTGGCGTTGAATCTGGTTCTCAGGAGATGATGGATTGGATGAAAAAAGACGTAAAGCTCGAGCAGGTATTTTATTGCGCTGAAAAATGCAAGGATTTGGGTATTGGAGTCATTTTCCCTTTTATTGTTGGCTTCCCAGGAGAGTCTGATCAGAGTGTTGTTGAAACAGTTAAAGTGATCAAGAAGCTAAGAAGCAAAAGTCATCGATTTGATACCCCGATTTTTTATTTCAAGCCTTATCCCGGGTCCACAATTACAAATGATGTGGTTAAAAATGGCTACGTTCTTCCAGAAACCCTAAATGATTGGTCAAAATTTGATTATATAGGTTCTTCAGGACCTTGGGTCAGTAAAGAAAAAGAGCGTTTTTTCGAGAATTTCAAGTTTTTTCTAAAAGTAGCATATAATGAAAAAGGTGGATTTGCAGCTTACCCCATTCGGAAAATGGGTCAATGGAGGATCAACAATGATAATTTCAAATTGCCTCTTGAGAAATACATCTACGAGAAGCTTGTGAATAAACCTGAATTGTCATAACAAATGAATTGTTCAATGCAAAGACCAACCCTTTGCTTCAAATCAATGCAGGTGCAATCTCAAGACCGGCCCTTCGACAAGCTCAGAGACCTTCACATATAAAACATTGAACCACTTTTTACTTCTACTAAATAAGAAGTAATGATTTCAAAACCTCATTTGTTCGAGGTATGCCCTTCGACAAGCTCAGGTGCCATAAGTTTTGGCAATATATATTTTCTAAAGATTTTAGTGTCGAATTAAAATCTACTCTTTGGCTAAAACATGCTTATAATTCTTCAAAGCAAACTTTAGTGTTTTGAAAAAATTTCTCTTTTCACTTTTGATGTAAACTATAAAGTATACAAAACCGAACCAGGCTTTGAACAACATGTTTGGAGGAAGCTTGATCAATTTTTTGATGATAGGATAAGTCCAAGGCCAAAGTACTGCGGTCTGAAAAAACTTCTGTAAATTTTCCATTTCCCTAATGTGGTCAAGTTTTAACTTACTCTCCAGAAAAAAAGATTTGTCCAGAGTATTATAATCGAATTCTTTTCCTAAGTATCCCTTATTGAAGGCATAATCGGTTAACTCTGTTCCTGGGAATGGTGAAAAAATAGAGCACCAGGGATAGTCAGCCTTAATCTTGATGTTTAACTCCACAGTTGAAAATGCATCCTCTAAAGTCTCATCGGGAAGACCAACAATATTATAAGTGCGGAATTTTATACCTGCTTTATGTAATAAATCTGCGGCTTTAAGAATCTGTTCATCTGTGAGTTGCTTATCCAAAACTGCGTTCCTCAACTTTTCGTTTCCAGACTCGACACCAAAAAAAACAGATCTGCACCCAGCATCTGCTAACTTCTGTGCGTAAGGTTCATCTGCAGCAACAATGTCCGCCCTAACCAAGCAAATAAACTCCAGACCTATTTCCTTTTTATAAACTTCCAGAAAATCATACAGCCATTGTCTTTTCATTCCAAAAACATCATCAGCAAAATAGATGACTTTCACATCGGTTTCTTCTTTGAGCCTTTTGCATTCTTTTATGACTTCATCAATTTCCCGAATGCGCACATATTTGCCCTTTCCCTTATACATATCGCGCATCGCATCCTCGAAGCAAAAGGTGCAATGAAATGGGCAGCCTCTAGAGGTGATAACATTTCTGACTTGTCGATCAGCTCTATTGTCTAAGTCCCCATATAAAAAGCGATCTGGTTTTGGATAATCATCAAGTCGTTTTGCCAAGTTTCGCAATGGATTATGAACCAATTGACCGTTCTGGTAAGAGAGGTTTGGAATATCACTAAAGGATTCTTTTCGATCAATTCGATTCATGATTTCGAGCATAGACTCCTCCCCTTCTCCACGAATTGCAAAATCCACACCTTCTTCCTTAACAAACTCTGGAAAAAAAGTAGGATGTGAGCCACCAAATATATTCTGAATACCAAATTTGTCTTTGATTTGAATAGCCATCTGCCGTCCCCATTCATGACTTCCGCTCATCACCGAAAACCCTACCAAATCTGGCTGAAAGGCTTTTATCTTGGCTTCAAAATCACTCAAATTCTGACCTAGGG
>JALEGO010000042.1 GCA_022763165.1 Flavobacteriales bacterium | reverse complement strand
GTTGCGCGATTGTCTGTGAACGGCCCGGCTACGTGCTGTGCCGGACTCTAAATTTACCATTTTCGTTTCATTTCACAAATGCTAGCGCAGGCAGCAAAAGACGAAACTGGCGCAGCCTGGCTTTTGCTGCCTGCGCGGGTTTTTCCATCTACATTTTCCTCTCGAAGATTTTTACCGGCATGGCATGTAGCCATTGTTCTGCGCATTCATTTTCGTCAAGCATTCATTCTTCTTCTGTTGCTAAATTCCCCTCAAAGAGAATTTTTTCTCCTACTTTCAATAGTTCGATTACTTCGTCCTTAGACAACCCAGACGCTTCTACAGATTCGCCATCTGATTTAATTACTTTTACGGTGCGTAGTTGTTTATTAACTTTCAGAAAAGATATTATACAATTAGCAAGAGAGATAAAGCCTCCGCCAATTGTTAGATATTGAATTATTTCTGTAGAATTTAAACCAAAAACTGGTCTTTTACTAAAATCAATTTCCTCACTCAACAGATAATGAATAATTTCAGTTTCGATATTCTTGGTAAATTCAATTAACATTTATCAAAATTTTGAGGTCAAAAAATAATTTTTATAGAAAATTTTTCCAAGCTTTCTTCCTGTATGGATACATAGTATCACCGATTTTGTGAAGATTTTGATAATATCTGATATACTCTTGAAGGTATATATCTTTATCAATTTGTGAGCCAAATATTATTTCTGCATCTTCATAAGTGTAAGACTCAACATCATCATTTCGTTCCTTTTTGACAGGAGATATCAAATAATAGAAGAAATCTAAGTCGATCAAATCCAATTTAAAAAAACTTAACACGTGAGGAAGTTCTTGCTTAATTCGCTCTATGCACAGCTCAGGGTTAAGCTCTCCTAACAGTTTTCTTCGGTACAGTAATTCATGTAAACTTAAAATTGAAGAATATATTCTAGTACGGGTATTTGGGTGTTCTTTATTGTACTCTTGAAGATTCTTATTGTTATCTACACGTTCTAAAGCACAGAATACAATTACCTGAGCTAAAAAGGCCATCGCTACTAAATCCTCTAGATTAGAAAACATTCCTTTTTTTCCATCCACCCATTTAACACTAGTATTTACAGTTGAAAAATGCGAGAGAAGACCCATTATAATCTGCCTGAACCTCCATTGAAAGGTAATAATCATTATCCCAATTTACATTCAGTGGCTTATCAAATTCCTCATAATGCTGAGTCCCAAAAAGTGTATTTACGAAGTGGATATGCCCAGACAAAAAATGTGATATTTCATGATATGCAATAAAATTTGAGCATAGACAAGCTAGACAATAACCTAATTGATTTCGTCTGGCATCTAAAATAACTGTCGAAATAGGAAATAGCATAAAACCCTCATCAACAAGATTATATTCACTATAATCAACAAATCGGTTCTTGCTACTATTCTGTGGGCGCCTTATTTTGATTATCTTATTTGAGTCTATCTCAAATTCTTTCCAAAACCCTGGAATAGCAATTAGCTCTTGGATAATATCCATCAATGAAAAAGTGACTCCACGATTTACATTCACTATTAGCTTTGAGTCGCTAACATTTTGATATATATTTACATTAAAGCTATATCTTTCATGCTCTTTGTATGTAACTTTATTTTTGCTGACAAGTAGAGATTGCTTAAATGAAGTATTGAAACAATGCAAATACTTCCTAAAAACTTGATAATTGTAATCATTTATAAATTTATCAATATCCATTTTGAGATATTTTTATCTACTCTTACCTGATTTTTCATCAATCAGACTCTAATTGCGCAGAACGGCCCGGCTAGCCGCAGTACGGAGCATCGCGGAGTATTGTCGGCTAGCCATTGTTGTGTGCAGCTTTTATTTATCAAATAATAACATTTATTCATCTTCAATTTTATCAATAGTCTTTTTCAATAATAAAATATCGTCTTTGTTGTCAAAGAATGAACCATCTTTAATTACTACGGTTCTTGAATCTGGAATCAATTTTCCAATTATTTCCTCTATTTCATCTAAAACAGGTTTTATAATCTTAATGTCTTTACTAAAGACTTCTTTAGCATCATCAATATTATTTAGACCTTGATGTATATGATTATATAAATTAATTTTAAATTGAACAACACTAGGATTTCCAACCAATTGACTGTAATCTTTTTTCATCACTCGATTACTTGACTCAAATAATTGCTCAGATATTTTATTAATCAATTCATCTTTACTCAGTTTTAAATGAGGATAAATTTTATGAATCATTTCTTGAGGCATTGTCCTTGATACTAATTTCAGACTCAATCGTTTAAAAAGGTAAGGAGCAGCTATACCAACACTAAACACGTGTATTCTATTGAAGAATAGCAGTTCGTGGGTTATTTTCCGTTGAATGTACTCGTGAATTTGAGAATTAACAAAATCAAGTTGCTGTTTATTAAGTAGCACACTTACATCAGCGATACTTGTCATTAGTTTTTTCAATTCATCACCTTTTATAAATTTAAAGAACTCTGTACTGTACCCAAAGAAGTCTACAAATCCCAAATTTATCCTATTTTTATCTTCTGTTTCTCCTATTCGTTGTTGCAGCGACTTTAAATCAATATCTGTCAGCATTCTTAATCCATAGTCGTCTAACGCCTTTCTAATTACATTGTCAGCACCCTCCAAATCAACAACTGACATTATTTTGAAAAAACTTTGTGCAAGTTTGAGGTTAGAATTTAATTCTCTTGATAAATCCGTCGAATTATAATATTTGACACTTATTTTCTTTAAAATTTCATAAATAGCCTGTGTCGTTGCATTTGCAGTAAAAGATTTAAATGATTCATATTCATTTATTACTTCATCAATATACTTGCTTATTCCATCATCTAATATTTCCTTTATAATTTCAGAGTTGAATGATTTTATTAGTGTTAAGGTTGGCTCGGTAACATCGTAAGAAACAAATAAACAATATTCAAAATTCTCCTTATTCGGTAATATTTCAGGGTCCCTTATAGCAAATAGTGTAAACTTTATTAGTTCTTTTAAAAATTGAGGTTTCGTAAGTCTTGCTTGATATTTCTTACATTGTATTAATCCCGAAACTTCTCCATTTTGATAAAGTACGCAATCTCTCCCCCTTTCTGCAGCTCCCTGCATTAATGCTATATCAGAGTGATTTCCGAAAGAATTTGATTCAATTTTTTCTTTTACTAAAAGATATGAAAGTAATTCAAAATCTCTATCAGACAAATCTGAAAAAGGGAAAGTAGTTATGCCTGATTCAACAGTTAGAGGTTTGTACTTTCCTGATAACTCATTTTGTATCTGTTCTTCTGAAATTTTCATGATTTATCAGTTTACTTCTCGAGTCAGTCGTCATCTGTATCGCGAAAATTGCACACAACGGCCCGGCTAGCCGCAGTATGGAGCGTAGCGGAATATTGTCGGCTAGCCATTGTTCGGCGTTCGTCTTATCATTTTATCTTAAAACATGGTGAGTCGAATAATATTTCTCTATTCTCTCATCATTCGACTTGCTAAATCTTAATTTCTTCTTGTTGCCTTTCCCAAATTTCTTATAGTACGTCCATGATTTTTGAAGATTTAAGTCGTTACTCATTTGTCTTAAATGTTTATTTATGAAACTCAGTTTCGACAGATTTACTTTACACACTTTTTCTAAATATTCGATCCTCCCATATCTCCACTGTTCATAATCAGCCCTTGATAAATAATCTAACTTCATCAATAAGTCGACTACACTTACATACCCCTTCTCTTTCAACAACTCTTTTACTTTCAGCTCAATCAATTTTGCTAATTCCAATTTATTCATCAACCCTATTTTAACTTTCTAAGTTTCCATTAATGATAGCTTCATCTTCATGCGTATGGATTTTACTTATCAAATCATTTGTTATTTCTTCCACTAAGCCATTTAATAATTCTGAGTATTCTTGATATTCCTTCCATAGCACTTTCGTCAAGAACTCTTCGTTTACATTTACCATTACAGTTGTATATTTTTGTCGATGATACCTATATGGTTTAACTCCATACTTTCTACAGATTGCTAATAATAGCTTTTTATTCCATTCACTATTTGTTGAAAGTCTATATTCAACTGGATTCCTGTGAATCTCCAATTCTGGATACTTTTTTAGAATCCTTTCCTTTGCTGTTACAGCGGCATTTTTTTCTCCTTCGGTGCTCGCTCCAGATATTAAGGCTTCTATCTTTTTTATTCGATCAAGTAAGTTTTCCATTCATCAACTTTTAGTAACTCAAGTCTTATTTTTATTTGATGACGCCGAACGGCCCGGCTAGCCGCAGTACGGAGCATCGCGGAGTATTGTCGGCTAGCCATTGTTGGGCGCATTACATTATGTAATCAATATAGTCAGAACCTTTTTCAATAAGTTCCTTCATTAATGTTTTTCCGGCTTCTCCAACTGAGGATTCTAAAAATTCCTTGACATATCCTCCAGATTTCTTCTTCTTATCTTCATCAGCTACATTTGACTTAAGGACTTCAAGTGACTCTATCAGTATTTCATCGTTATTAGATAACTGGATTAAATCCTTTTCAGCCTTATTGAATTGTCCAAAGTTGATAACTTCATCGCCAAATCTTTGCCCTCCCTCAAAAATATATTTTTTACTGTCCCTTTCTATATGAGGGGAAGATACAATTATATTTCTTTCCGCTAATTTCAATGACAAACCTTGCAAAAATTCATTCTCTTTTTTTAACCATTTTTTCTCCGTTTTGTAGACTTGCGTAAAAATAAGACAGTTTAAAAATTCACTAACTTTAAGCTGTTATGAAGAAATCAAAGTTTACAGAGAGCCAAATAATCAAGGC
>JALEGO010000401.1 GCA_022763165.1 Flavobacteriales bacterium | reverse complement strand
CCAAAATGCATGGGTAATTTACCTGGTCCACATAAATTGATTTCCTCAAGATCAATCATTCTTAGATAGTCATTTGTGGATCTTTGATACTTATATTTGATATCTTTCAGCAAGTCACCAGAATTATTATACCAGCTAATTTTGATAGGTTTTCCGCGTTCAAAGGAAGTACTGGAATACGGAGCATAAACACTTCTTTCAACATCCATCCAATTGATGGCGAGCTCATCTAAATGATAATTTCCCCAAACATCTTGATCATAATTCGTAAACTGGTATTCCGTTTTGCCCAAGGTCTTTCCATTCGCGCCTTCTTGCCTTTCTGTGACTTTGGAATAGCCGATATGACCTCCTTGGCCATTATCTCCCGGGCTCAGCTGATTGCTGCTTGTGAAATAATCATATTCAATTTGATCTCCATCCGTACTTTCTGCTGTGTAATTATCCCACCAATATTGAACCTTATTTCCAAGGATTCCGGATGAGCCAGCAATGTTTCCAGCAAATTCTTGACCATAATCATAGGTCTTGATTATGGGATCTTCGGATACACTCGGATATGATTTAATGGATTTAATCCTTAAACCTCCAGCTTTTTTTATTCCACCTTCATGATACACGTTGAAGCGCAGGCCTGGATGGAATGGACCAACTGTAATAGGCTCTGGGCTCACAATTCGATATGTCTTAATTGGGTCAAGCCCAGTGACTCCCGGAAAGAAGTAGGAGAGTGCCATATTTTCATTTATATAATGATCATCATGCTGATACCCGTTGTATGTATCAATGACAATATTAGATCCAGGAGCTACTTCTTCTAGTACCAAACTGAAAACCGGATCTGTCGAGTTTGTATAATCTTCGTTGGAACACCTAATGACTTCCAAAGATGCCTTCGCATTAATGAGGTCTGAGCCTTTAAAAGGGCTTCCAAGAACTGGATATATGTCACACGTACCTCTAGAAATAGAAACTATATTGGTTGCTAAAGGTTGACTCTCAGATGTTTTTACCATTTCCAGGCTTTGTCGATCTTTACTAACGACTTGAGAATATGTGTTTTGTTCAAACTCAAACTCGGTAAAGCCACCCGTGGGATAAGTTATTCTTTCTAAAACTTCGGCCTTAGCGTACTGATCTCCGTTGCCATTGAGCCATGTTTCCCTTGAATTAAAGTAATAGGGCGCCCATTCGCTCATTGGTAAGTCTAGGTATTTGGTATTAATGTCATACCAACCATTCAGGATATCGGGGTTTGAGTGCGCTGCTCCCCAAGTGTGTGCTGAATAACCATTATAAAAGCCCCAATGATCTACATCATCACTAAGATAATTCGGCAACATCTCGGCATTGTATTCAAATTCGTAAGGAGGTTTTGTGGCGTATTGGTAAGGACCAGTTATTTTTCCTGTTTCTTGAACAGAAGTTAGTTTTAGCCGCTCATGAGGTGAATTGATATAACCAAAATTGAAACCTTTGAAATAACCACCCAGCTTCTTAGTAACTGAAATACGGTCCAATTTTACCCACTCAAAAGCGGACCAATCCAAAAAATCAAAATATACTGGACAGTTACCCTGCCAGCTGGAGGTATTACAGGTCGGCCAAAAATCATAAAAGGTATTTGGATCATTCATGAGCTCATAGTTCAAATCGTTTGTGGGAGAGCTATGAAAGTTGATGATTTCTGTCTCTGCTTCTATTTGGGACAGATATACTGGAAAAATCACAGTTCCACCAATATTGGACTCTTCTGGAACAGCTATTCTATTATCAAAAGTCTTATTACAATCAAGGCTTAGTGCACCAGGAGCTGAGTTAAAATCAACTTTGTTATATGTCCTAGAACGGTTAAGAGCACAAACAAGTTTACCTTCTTCATAGACAAAATCTATTTCTTCACCGTTTCTTCCTTTAATTTTTTTCAAATACCACGCCTGAGCAAGTATGTATCCAGCCAATTGATTTCTGAAATTGACATTATATTCTACTGCATTGTCTCCACCAAAAGTGTACCTGGTCCCATCAGGTGTGATCAAAGTGAACTCGTGGAAATAGCGATTGAATTGATGAAACGGAGATCCATTGACAGTACTGAGGTTTGGATAGCCAGCATCAATTATGCGATCCGGCAAATTCTGAGCATCTAAAAAGCCTGTAGTTTCATCAAACTCCACTCTAATATTGTGATCAGAAATTACTTTCCACTCACCTTTATGATCCATTATAAAAGATCCTGAATAACTCAAGAAATTAAATTGAAATTCATCGGGAGCAGACTCAAAACTTCCAATCCCTGTTGCAACACTCTGCTGAATTGCATAGTCTTGAAGGTTAGCAGAAGTATACCAATCTGGATAGTCCAAAACATGATGCTGTTCATAAAACCCTGGGGAAAATGTATGATTTGATTCTTGTTCATCTGGAAGTTGATTTTGAATTCTGGTGATGACACCTCCTGCTTTCAAAGTCCAACCTAAGCCAACCCAACCAGAATGTTTGTTGACCTTCACAGAAGAACTATGATAAGACAATGAAATGGGCACATTCAAGGAAGCATCTTTAACTTCGTATAGTGGAATGGATATGTTTGGAACACCTGTATAATGTCCTACAGGAACATTTCCATACATTTGAAAGTCGCTTGAATTGGGGCTTTGAAAAGTTACTTTTCCAAAATCAGATTGTCCAGAAAGAGTTGTATAAACGAAAAGAGATATAGCAATAAATGCTGTTTTGGCAGTATTCATTTTGTTGTTTTCCTCCTAAATTAAGGAGAGATCAGGCAGAAAATCTTATGAATTTACTGCCTCCAAGATGTATCGAGTGAATGGCTTATTCTGTCGCGTGAATGAATGCCTAGGTTTAAATACTTGACAGACTCTTCTTAACCTGATCCTTGCGCCCCTTAGAAACTTCCAAAATATCACCGTTAATCATGGTAACTTCATTAAAGGACAAGCTAACCTTAGTAATATGGTTGATGTTGATAAGATGAGAACGATGGATACGCAAAAAGCCAAATGAACTTAGAGCATCGTCATATTCTTTTAAAGGGATAGCCACACGCAACCGTTCATTGGATTGGAATACGAATATTGTATAATTAGATTCTGCAAAGCAATAGATTATATCGTCAGCATTTTTGAGATGAATGGCTTCAGCATTTTTTATGATAAGTGTTTTATTTTTTGGGGAACGTATGTTTGCTGAGAGTACCTGAAGTTTTTTTAATTCTTCATCAAAATTGTAGGCGCCAAGAGCCTTTTCCAAAGCTCGTGAAAAAAGAGATTCAGTAAGAGGTTTTACAATATAATCTATGGCACTTAACCGAAAAGCTTGTATAGCGTAATCTTCAAAGGAAGTGACAAAAATTATTTTGGGAGGCTTAAGGCAGGCTTCAAGAATTGCATCAATATGTTCAATGGTTCGGCCATCTGGAAGCTCAATGTCTAGAAATAGAATATCAGGGTTCAAAAGTTCAATCTTATCGAGGAGTCCCTCAATAGTCGCATGAAAGAGAACGTCAAAACTGTATGGTGATTTGTTCAAAAGACGCTCCAGTATTTCTTGATGGTCTTTTTGATCTTCTACGACTAACACTTTCATAGATCAAAAATAAACTTAACCTCTACTCCTTTAGAATCTTTCCTATCCTCAATAGAGAAGAGTATCTTTTTTGATTGGAATTTATTGTGATTGTTGATCCTTTCAACGGTAATGTCCAAAGAATACGACTCATTCGATTTCTTAGTTTTTCCTAAACCATTTCCATTATCAAGAATGAGTACTTGGGCCTGATTTTGCCCTAAAGATGAAATATTGACTTCAATAATACCATTTAGATTCTGAGATCTCTCTATACCGTATTTTACTGCATTTTCCACAAATGGCTGAAGAAGCATGGGAGGAATAAATATATCATCAATATCCAGTTCCTCATCAACATTGATGGAATATGAAAAACTGGGCAGACGATAATTTTCAAGCTTGAGGTTGTTTTCTAATAGTTGAATCTCTTCTTCTAGGGTGATATTTTCTGATCTTGAATACCCAAGGGTTTTGCGCATTTGTATAGCAAAGCGATCCAAATAATCTGAGGCAGCTTTTGAGTTGTTTTTCTCCATGAAATTCTTCACAGTGCCAAGACTATTGGTGAGAAAATGAGGACTCATTTGGGTTCTTAAAAGTTTACGTTCTATTTCTTGCTTCTCACTTTTGAGTATGAGTTCTGTTTTCAATTTAGATGACTGGTTTCTATAGTAGAGAAACCCGAGAATTGTCGCGATCACAACAAGGGAGAGAATAATAACGATTAAGAGACCTTGTTTTCTTTCGTTTTCCAATTGATCCAGTTTGTTTTTTTGGTTGAGAGAAAGCAATGCTTGCTCCTTTTTTTCCGTATCAAATTGAACTTTCAAAGATTCGATATTTCTCTTACTTTCTTCCTTTTGAATACTATCCCTATGGTGTTCCTGAAGCTTATAATAAACAAGCGCATTCTCAAAATCCCCGAGCTTTTCATAAACCTCAGATATGTTGTAATAAGTAATATCAAGAAATTCCGTACTCCCAGAAGCTTTGATCAGTTCTAAATCTTTAAACTGATAGTGAAGGGATTGAGAATAATCTTTCATTAGAGCATAAATAATTCCATAAGCGTTGTACGAATTACTGAGCATATTTGTATCTAAGGTTGTTCTTGCCACTTTCTCCAAAATGGAATTGTAATGTAAAGCAGAGTCAAATCTTGACTGATCGATATAGATGTATATAAGATCTGAGAGCACCTTGTAATAGTGAATTTTGTTGAAATCAAACTTGTGCTTTTATATGAGATCTTTAATAATAATTTCAGCATTTTCAAAATCCCCCAAAGCCAAATAACTATTGGAGAGTTGACGCAATGAAGCCTTGTGCAGCCTTCCAAAGCCCATCGACTTGGCCAATTTGATAGCGCTTAAAGCAAAGTTCTTCGCATCATTAAAGGATTCCATTCTCTTCGAAATTGCACTTAAGCCAAGCAATATTTTGATGTTCTGGAAGTTCTGCCCTACACTATCAGCGATTTTGGAAGCCTCAATGAGCAACTCATACGCCTCGACATTCTCTTGCTTTGCGTAATAAACTCTCGCCTTTCTTTCCATTAAAAATGGTTTCACAAATGGCGAGGACAAATCAATGAGAGAATCTATTTGCCGAATGTAGTCACGAGATCCTATCTTTTTACGATGATAAAACGTTGTATAGAGTTTTTCACTATAGAT
>JALEGO010000400.1 GCA_022763165.1 Flavobacteriales bacterium | reverse complement strand
TATCTAAATAAATCAGACCATCTACATTTTCCTTAGTTTGTTCAGCATAAAACTGGATCTTAAATTGATCTGAATTCACAGCTGAGTTAACTACCTCGGTAAGATCCAAGTAGATTTTTGTCCATTCTGAATCAGTAGGATAAAGCACAATCACAGGTACAAACTGATCAATTCCATTTTCTATTGCTACCAAAGAAATTTCAAGAGGTTCAGTGATATTGTAATCCATTTCTAAATAGATCCTCTTTCCTCCTTTTAATAGATTAAGCCAATTTTTGTTCCTTACCTCAATAGTTGAGTTAGAACTATTTAATAAAATGATTCCAGATGCCTGTCCCTCGAAAGACTCAACTCCAGTGACCTGCTGCAAATTGGCTTGACCCGAAACGACTTCAAAATTGAACAATGGATCATCAAAGTTTTCCATGAGTAAAAAGTCGGTATCAATATCATATTGAAAGACTGGTTTTACCTGTTTAACCTCTCCCGGTGTAAATTCAAATTCAGGGTCTTCGTAAATCGTGTAGAAATTATAATGTGTTCGAACTGCAGAAAGTCCAGAATTCCTGATGCCCGCGCGTATCTTTAAATTTTGAGTTCCAGTTGACAATATTGGAACAGTAACGGGTAACTCAAATCCACCTATTAACTGATCGTTTACATAAACCCAAGCATCACTGATATTGTGAGATGCAGAACCCTCAATTGATGGATCAATGATATCTAATACCATTGTGTCAATTTGAATATATGCGGGAATATCTTCATCTGGATTGATGATTTCACACCCCATCCATGAAAAAGCGAGTATACTGAACAATCCTATAAGAATTGTATTTTTTATAGACATAGCAGCAAGCAAACAGTTAAAAAACGTCTATTAAACATCTTTATTGTTAAGGATGCAAAAATATTACGATAATCCGTTTATTTGACTCATCTGATCAATGATTTTTTGAGCTACGTCTATTGCATCGGCTGCATCTGATATTGTAACCGCTGGAGTCTCATCTTTCAAAATTGCTTGTGAAAAGCTTTCCAACTCATGCTTTAAAGCATTAGTCTTAGGGACTTTTGGTCGATCAAGTAAGATCTGTTTTTTGGTTTTTTCTTTTCCTGCTTCGATGACCAAGGCAAAGGGTTCTGGTTCCCCTTCAACATTTTTCAAACGAACCACCTCAGAATCATTATTTTGAAAATCCACTGATATATAAGAGTCTTTCTGAAAAAACCTGGCCTTGCGCATATTTTTTAATGAAACCCGGCTTGCTGTAAGATTGGCAACGCAACCATTCATAAACTCAATCCTGGCATTGCAGATGTCAGGACTTTCAGTAATCACCGCTACTCCACTTGCACTGATTCTTCTAATTCCTGATTTCACCAAACTCAAAATAATATCAATGTCATGGATCATCAAATCAAGAACCACGGATACATCAGTGCCTCTAGGATTGAATTGCGCTATTCGATGAACCTCAATAAACATTGGATCTTTGAAAGCATCTTTGACGCTTAAGAAAGCAGGATTGAACCTTTCTATATGGCCCACCTGAACTTTTACATTGGCCTCCTCGGAAAGGTTAATCAGTTTTTTGGCTTCTTCAATTGTTGTAGTAACGGGCTTTTCAATAAATACGTGTTTCGATTTTCTTATTGCCTTATTTGCGTATTCAAAATGGTTTAGTGTAGGGGTAACAATGTCTATAGCATCAACCGCATCAATAAGATCATCAGCATTTTCAAAATACTTTACTCCTGTTTCATCACTTAGATCTTTCGCCTTATCTTGGTCAATATCGTAAAAGCCAACTACTTCTACCGTATCAATCTCTTGCAACAATTTGAGATGAATTTTACCCAAATGTCCAACCCCAATAATTCCAACTTTTACCATGCGTACAATTGTGTAGCCCAATATACACACATATCTTTTACAAAAACAAAATGGTCAGCACATAGATTTCACCGCATTGTGTTAATTAAACCCAAAAGAGAAAGAGTTAATCAAAATATTGTTCTATTAGATCCTCGATATCATCAATCTCAAGAGGCTTCTTAAGATATTCGTCTGCCCTAAATTCATCTTTGGATTTCATATAATCACTTGATACAAATTCTTGGGTGAGCATTGCAATAATAGGTCTGGATTCTCTTTGAGAAATAATTTTATCCAGTCGCTTAAGAAAGTCAAAGCCGGTCATTCCAGGCATATATATATCCAATAGAATTAAATCAGAATGATTTTCTTCTTTTTCCAAATGATCAAGTGCGTCCTGCCCATTGGTAAAAGATTCTACAGTTTCGCACACGTCATTTTTCAACAACAATTCCCTATTGACTGCATTTACACTTTTGGAATCATCAATTAATATTACTTTGCTAATCATTGTTTTTCGTTTAGATTCATTGGCCTAGTCATTCCAAAGTCCATTCCATAGGCTCGTTAAGTTACTTATTTTCAATGGCTTTTTAAATAAAACTGCACCAAAACGCTCTGCCTTATGCTTGTCCTCTGGTAATGAAGATGATGTAAGGACTATAAACTTTGTATCCTTAAATCGTTCGTCACTTTTGACGTAATCTAATACCTCAAACCCATTCATTATAGGCATATTAATATCTAAAAATGCCACATCAGGCACCATCGTACCCATCATGTCAATAGCATCCTTGCCATTCGTTGCAATCGCAATTTTTTCGGCAAAACCTAGCCTTTCAAAAATCTTCTTCGTCAATTGATTTGATGCATGGCTATCATCCACTAGCAGTATTTGTTTGACTCTATTCATTCTTTGTCAATTTTTAAATCAGGAAGCTCGATATGAAACGTACTTCCAACATTCAGTTTACTCTCAACCCGTATTTCTCCCCCATAATTTTCAAGCAATTTGAGTACAATAAACATCCCCATTCCAGAACCTTTAGCACTTTGATTGATTCTTTGGAAAAGATTGAACAACTTTTCTTTATCTCTTTTCAAATTGATTCCAACTCCGTTATCCTTAACGCTAATAATTACATTTCCCTCCTTAGACCTAGAACTGATTTCAATAAGAAGTGGCCTTTTTGGATCGTTATATTTTAAACTATTAGACAATAGATTTTCCAAAATGCTTGTTAAGGCTCTGATGTAATAATTTACTGATGGAGTATCTTCAACATCCACCGAAACAGTTGCCTCTTTATCAAGAATCTCCTTGTTATGTCGCTGGATTAATTCTTGAAAAAACTTAGTTAAGTTGATGGATTCAACTGTTTGACTCACGTCATCCCTAGCTCTCAAGGCGTTGGTAAGATCCTCTATAACGGTTTTAACATCTTCAATTGAGGATTTCATCCAATTGAGGTTCTCGGTAATTTCTTTCGATGTTTCGCCTAAATCCAATTCTACCAACTCGAGAAACCCTTCTAGATTGCTAATAGGACTTTTGATGTCATGAGTAGCGATGTAAGCAAATTGCTCAAGTTCTTTGGTATAACGCCTTAATTTTTGGTTTGCCATCCTGATTTCTTCCTCTTGTTTGAGTTTCTCAGTAATGTCTTCAGAAATGCCAAGGAGAAATTTGGCTTGACCTTTCTTATCAAAAATTGGAATTTTACGAGTCTTTACATTAACTGTTTTTCCAGATGAATCTTGAATGGTTTCAAAAATTTCTTGAATGGAACTACTCAAAACAGCCTTCCGATCATCGTCTACAAATTTATCGGCAACCTCTTTTGAAAATATTTCGTGATCCGTTTTACCCAAAAAATCCTTTTGATCGACACCTAAGATTCTATTAAATGAAGCATTTACTTCTACATACTTTTTTGATTCCAAATCTTTCATGAAGAGCATATCGGGCACATTGTCTATTACAATTTCATTTATCAGCCTCTGCTCTTCGATCAACTCTTGATCAATTTTTCTATCAGTAATATCCACATGCGCACCGAACATCGTTTTCGGGCTTCCATCTACTTTTTTTGACAAAAGTCTACCTGTATCAAGTACCCAGACCCAATGCCCTTTCTTATGCCGCCTCCTATACTCACATTGATAGTGATCTGTCTTGCCATGAAAATGCTCATCCATTTTCTGCATGACTTTTTTAAAATCATCTGGATGTACCTGCGACTTCCATTTAGCAAAGGTAACAGGCTCCATCTCTTCACGTGTGTAACCCACTAGCGCAAAACCCTTGTCATTAACATCAAATACTTTTTTATCAAAATTGAATTCCCAAGTACACAGATTGATGCCTTCAACAATACTGGAAAAGCGCCTTTCCTGACTTTTCATTCTATGCTCCTGAGCCTTACGTTCAGAAATATTTATGTGGGCTCCAATGATTGTTTTTGGAATTCGATTTTCATCCCATTCTAAGACCTTCCCCCTATCCAATACCCAAATCCAGCTACCATCTTTGTGCTTTCTTCTATATTGATTCTCAAATTTTTCTATTTTACCTTCAAAAAGTAATTTGGATTTTGCTTCGGTAGCTTCGATGTCATTTGGGTGAATGTTGGCTCTCCACCATTCATAATCAACCAAATGTTCGATTTCATGTCTCTCATATCCTATGAGTTTAAACCACTCATCATTTAATTCAAGAGATTGGTTCTGTACATTAAATCGCCAATTGCATAAACCTATAACTTGAGCAAATTCGGATTGTAAGTTAAAGAAGGCTCTTAAAGACTTGAGCTCTTCGTTTGACTTTCGGTTTTCCAATAAACGAATAACATTGTTTGAGAGCACCTCAAGCGCCTTTTCTTGGAGAGCGTTCAGCTTCTTGGGTTGAGTATCAATGACGCACAGCGTTCCCACGTTTAAGCCATGACTTGATGTTAAGGGCATGCCGGCATAAAATCGAATATTTGGATCATCCATGACCAACGGATTATCCTTAAAAAATGGGCTTTTAGATGCATCATAAACCTGAAAGAGCTTGTCCTCTCTTATGGCATATTGACAAAAAGAGATTTCTTTAGGGGTTTCCCGTGCCGATAGTCCAACCTTAGCCTTAAACCATTGCCGCGTATCATCCACAAGGCTTATCAAGGCTATCGGCACTTCACAAATCTCCGAAGCCAAGTTGACGATCTCGTCATACTCCCGTTCATAGTCTGTATCCAGAACTTCAAAAGAGAGCAACTCTTGAAGTCTTTTGTGATCTTCAGTTTTATCGAGTGACTTTGGAAGTTGGTTTATCATTTAACTAAAAAGTTGATTTTCAAAGAATTCTCAAAAAAGAGAACTCCCTTGAAATTTACGATACAATTAATATTTAGATACAATAATTCAATAATTTAAGATTTAATTAACTTATGGTCGCAAATGAATTTAGATAAAATTGATAAACACCTGACGGGTGATACCCTCTCGTTTTTGGAGCCTGATCTTAAGATGGAACTTTTGAGAACATTCTTTGAAGAGTGTTCCGAAATTATCGATAGTCTTGCGGGAGCCATAGAAAATAAAGATGTACAAAAAATTGCCGAGATGCTTCATAAACTAGGAGGTACAAGCGCAAGTTATGGCTGGACAAATCTTCAAATGAAAAGTGCTGAACTGACACAACATCTCAAGACTTCAGATTTCCTTCACCTCAAAACCGATTTGGAGGAGATTGTTGAATATGCAAGAACAGCGATCCAAGAGATTTCTCAATCAAACTAGTATGAGTGAAAGCTTTAAAATTATTTTGTTTTTAACAACATGTTTCATACATGGTTGCACCTTCAGACCTATTCCAAAACAACTCTATTCCAAGACTCTCGTTCCAGACACGAGTGCTGGCTTAAGAGTTCAGTTTTTGGGAAACACCAATATACTCATTGATGATGGAGAAACAAGAATTTTAACTGATGGTTTCTTCTCTAGACCAGGAGGCCTAAAAGTTCTTTTAGGAAAGATCCAGCCTAAAAAATCAAGAATTGAACAAGGTCTGCAAAATGCTGACATTTTGGAATTAGATGCCATTATTCCAGTACATTCACATTACGACCATGTAATGGATGCACCCGTGG
Organism: Flavobacteriales bacterium; assembly: GCA_022763165.1. Lineage (GTDB taxonomy): Bacteria > Bacteroidota > Bacteroidia > Flavobacteriales_G > JALEGO01 > JALEGO01. The sequence continues at coordinate 1,073 of JALEGO010000400.1, read as the reverse complement.
TGGCGCAATTAACGGGAGGTAAACTAATTGGCTCAACTTCCACACTAATGGTGGGAAGAGGATTAGGTTTAAAAGAGGATCAAATGATTGAGGCTCCTCTGGATACAATAATCAAATTAGGTAAATTTACACTACGCTTTTACGCTTCTAAGCATTGGGGATTTCCAAGAGAAAAAATGAGAAGGGAGCTACTAGACCAACCCATCACAGCCCCCCTAGTGCCTCCAGTTAAAGCAAATGAATACAAAGAAGGCATTAGTTATACCATCATTATTGAGCATGAAAAGACTTCATTTGCCATTCATGGAAGTGCGGGCTTCAAGGAAAATTATCTGGATAAAGATTTAGATGTCGACATTCTTTTTCTATCTGTTGCGGGGATTGAAGTAAAGGATTCAAATTATGTTCAAGGTTACCAGCAACATGTTGTAGAAGCATTAAACCCAGAAGTGATTATACCGATCCATTGGGATGACTTCACCACTCAACTTGATAAAGGAATCAAAACCAATCACCGAGTTTTCAATTCTTTGACGGGCTTTGATGTACAAAGAGCCATTGACATTGTAGAGTCGAATAATGCAAATAGAAAAATAGCATTTCTTTCATTATGGGAAAAGTACAATGTTCAAGCCCTATTAAAGTGAACTTTAGATTTTGTATGCAAAGAATTCTAAATCTTCATTTCTCAAATGTGACAAAAGTTGCAGATAATTCTCAATATACTTGGTAAATTTGAATTGAAGATCAATTATCTTCATATGAAATTAGAATTTCACCTTGAATCATAAAAAATATGAAAGTAGAACAAATATATACTGGTTGTTTAGCTCAAGGGGCTTACTACATTGAAAGCAATGGCGAAGCCGCTATCATTGATCCTTTGAGAGAAGTACGTTCTTATATAGAGTTGGCTTCAAAGAGATCGGCTAAAATCAAATACATATTTGAAACTCATTTCCATGCAGATTTTGTCTCTGGTCATTTAACGTTATCGGAAAAGACTGGAGCTCCTATTATTTATGGTCCTAATGCCAACCCAAAGTTCGAATGCATAGTTGCTAAAGACAATC
>JALEGO010000399.1 GCA_022763165.1 Flavobacteriales bacterium | reverse complement strand
GCCTATTAAGGTCACCGAATTTACAATTCGCACCCTCTTTTGTGCCTCTAAGGATTGTTCCTCAGAAACACCAATATTTATCAATTTAGATAAAACCTTCAAGTAAATAGAATGAATAAATGGATCCTTATACCGAAGTTATTAAATTAGGATTCAATTTGAGATAATAAATTAAATATTCCCCGTAATCTAAACAGCCGTACTTGGATTTATAATTCAGAATTTAGGAATATCTGCTCATACCAAATGTTGCAATTTTTGCCTTGGCGAGAAATTTAGATCGTTTGAAGATGCTATCTCTCCTCAGCAGTGCCTGGTGGTGATTGACTTCATTTACGATTTTTCTTATTGCAAAGTCATAGAATCTTTCTGGATATGTTCTCTTGAAGGAAATTTGTCGATCAGTGCTTGTCGACCAATCGAGTTGTTCAAGCTCAGGCTCAAGTTCTTCATAAAGTGCGGTTCCTTTAATTGGATATGTTTTGGTTATTGTAAACAAATCCGGATTGGCTCGCTTCAAGTAATCAATCGTCAAATTGATATCTTCAATGGTTTCTGTAGGATATCCAATCATAATAAAAGTTCCAACCTCAATATTGTACTTTTTAGCCAAAGACATCATCTCCACCACGGTGTTAAGGTCTACCCTTCTATCCATTTTATCAACGATTCTTTGGGATCCACTTTCCGCTCCAATCCAAATCCTAAAGCAGCCTGTTTCGCTTAACTTTTGGATCACACTCTCGTTTAATCTTTCTGCCCTTGTAATGCATTCATATTGGATTGCTAAGTTTCTTGTGCGCATTTCTTCGTGAAATCCATCAATCCACTTATGACTTACAGTAAAAACATCATCAACAAACCATAAGGCCTCTGCTTGATATTGGTCAATCAGTATTTCTATTTCATCTACAACCAATTTGGGTTTGCGCCTTCTATAACTCTGTCCATAGACAGCCGTACTGCACCATTTGCAAGTATATGGGCAACCTCGTTGAGTGCTTATTGACAAAGTTCTTGCTCCATGATATTGTTTCCAAGTCTCCAAATATGGATTCATGTCAATAGCATTTCTGTTTGGAAAAGGAATCTCATTTATATCTTTGATTCGCTGCCGCTCATCATTTTTAATCAATTCTCCCTTATTTGTAATATAAGCGAGTCCAGGAATATTCTCAAACTTCGATCTACCCTGCCCTATGGCTTGAACAAGTTCATAAAAAGTCTCCTCTCCTTCTCCAAAAATTACTGCGTCTGCAGCGTGTTTAAGATAATTTTCCCAATTGTACCGGATGTCAGGTCCTCCAAAAATCATAAAGGGTGCATTGCTTAAATTCTCTAAAACTTGGGCAATTTTGATTACCTGAGTTTTGGTCATAAGATTGACGTAAAAACCAATAATCTCTGGTTGAAATTCTTCTATTTTCTTATAAAACTCTTCTGTTGTTGCAAAAGTCGTATCATAAACTTCATGCTCAACATCCCTTTCCTTTAAGTAAGCAGATATGTACAAAAGCCCGAGAGGTGGATAGGGCCTCATGATTTTTTGTTCCTTGGGGTCATCACAAAGGAAATAGCCATGTGTAAGCAGTATCTTCAATTGCAGCTATTCTTTCGACAAATCTACTAAATGATGATCATTAATGATTAGTTTTTCTTGGAGTGAATTTCGCTAATTCCATATATGGCCAAAGTTCCGGAAACTTCATTTGAAACAATTAACAAATTGTTGCCAGTATGATTTTCTGATGCGGGTATAAAGGCAATGCCTTCTGGCGCTATATCTATATAGACTCCGTCTTCAAGAGAGTTTATATAAGTTTCAAAACTTGGATTGTTAACATTTGTAATATCATAAACCATGACCCCTCCTTGTCGTTCCAGACCAATGAATGCATATGTGGTTGCGCCTATTTTGCCAATAGCTATTGCCTCAGGTTCTGGACCTTTATTGTCTGATCGTTTGTCCATTTTATCTGCTTCACCTTTGTTGCAGTTAAAAAAACTTGGATGCTCCTTGGCTATATATTTTTCAAAATCGCTTCCTGAATCCCAGACCAATTTTCCATTTACATCCCAAATGGAAAAAGATCTGGTGCCATAGCTGTATAATTCATCGATATCTCCATCTCCATCAGTATCTCCAATTACATCTTTTGTAAATGTTTTGAGCCTTCCCAAAGCGTTGTCCTCTTGAATTGATTTTGCGTTCGGAAACATACTGGAATCTAAGACCAGTTTTTTGATTCTTGTTTCAGAGCTATAGCCTGTATAACTCCTGGAATCACCCTCATTTGCTGTAATAAAGTAAGTTTGATCATCGAGCTCAAATGACGCAATGGCATCAGGTTGAAAAGCTCCTTTTAGAGGCCAGTTTTGGAGGTTGATACCGCCATCTCGGTCTGATGCATCAAGCTCGTTACCTGGTATAGAGTGATCTACAAATCCTAAACCATAATAGTTAATGATTGAATCATTAATAAGATCTACCATAATCAACACATTGGACTCTTGACAAGTAATCGCTGCTATTTGTCCTGAAGGATTAACAGCGACATACTCTGGTTCCAGATCATATTGCCATGCTACATTCGGGCTTTTTATAGCTCCCTTAATCGTTTTTGGGGCATCTTCAAAATCTAATTGTTTAACATCAGATGGCTTGATTTGATCCACTCCTTTGGAGATATTAATAATTGATATACTTCCTTCTGGGTCGATGGTGTAGTCATCTGATGGTTCTCCTTCATTCGCAACAATTAGTTTCGAACCATCTGGAGTGATTGTAATCATATCAGGCAGTGCTCCTACTGTGACCTGATTTACGTATTGTCCCTCCGTAGTGTAAATCACGACTTTTCCAGGATCTTGCTTTCGATGTGCTTCTATTGCTGCTGCGAAGTAGTTT
>JALEGO010000398.1 GCA_022763165.1 Flavobacteriales bacterium | reverse complement strand
TGATTAGAAAAGCTGGGGTTGACGTTATATACTGGAACTTTGAAGAGGAGCAGATTAACTATACTCGCTCAAATGAAGCACTCAATTCTAAATTGTGTTTTGTAAAGAATACTTGGTATCAAAGTGCAGGAAATAGGATATTTCCTATTGACAGTGAAGGCAATCCTGCTCTTAAATTCAATGGCATTACAGATATCAGCACAGCAATGCATTTTGATGATAAACAGGGCCGTTTATGGATTGCAAGTGGAAAGAAAACAACCTGTTTTGATAAAGAAGGAAATCCCATGAAAGATTGGGATGGTGGCTTTTTTGTCTCTAAACCTGGGCACCAAAAAATTCTTATTAAAAGCAGAGCCAAAGCATATGCTGTGGATGATTATTCATGGATCGACATTGACTCTTTCCAACAAACAAGGCTGATGTCAGAATCGTTAAGAGGTCTTGATTTCGATAACGAACACATTATTTCTACTGAAAGTTATTTTTCTCGAAGCACCAAAAAAACAAAATTAAGAACACACAATGGTAATCTCCTTCAAGAAGTAGGACCGAAAAAATCTGCTCAAATCTTGCTTCTTGGGGATGGAAAATATGTCACTGCTGACGAAAAAACCCTTGAGTATTGGGATATCAATGAAAAGTCCAGCACATTAAAAATTAAGGGGGCCAATTCTTATACCCCAAAAATGGTTAAACATCATTCCGAAGAGGTCATTGCCATGGGCTCTGGTTCGGAGATCAAGCTATGGCGACCTAATGAAGAAACCCCCTGCCTGCATGAGTTTCTTTGGTCGGAAACCCAAACGGTTCTTATGCATCAAAATATTGAAGAGTTTATAATTGTCTGTTTTGATGCTATTTATACGCTACACCCGAAAAGTTTCGAATTAAAGCTTATCGGTACTACAGAGGAGCAGCGTATGCGTAGTGCTTGTGTGGATGCCAAAGGAAGGCTTCTCGTTTGTACAGAGGCTTTTGAAATACTGGACGTTGACCTTAAGTCCGCTCTTTCCATTTCGAAAGGAAAAACAAACAAGGCCAAAAAAGATTTTAACCTGAAAGGGATCAAAACACAAAAAGATCTTCTTGCTGTGTTTGAAAAAACAGATTGGGCAAACTTGTCTCAAGAGCAGTTTCTCGCGATAAGAAAAACCTTACAAAAGTTAGAAAAGAAAGAAGGGCTTTCACAAGCACATTATCATTTCACCGAATCACTTTTGGCATCAAAAAACAATAAGGGTGTCCTCAGGCATGACTTTGCTCAAGTCGAAGAAATCACCTCAGCAGCGATTAGCAATAACGGAAAATACTTAGTCGTAGGAACTTGGGTAGGAGAAGACTATCAAACTGATGGCTCACTTCAATTTTGGGATATGTCAACAGGAAAATGTGTCAACATGCTGAAAGATCATTTTGGTGGTATTGGTTGGCCTGATTATCCAAATATGATTCAGTGGGAAAATGATGACTCCTTTGTAGGAGCTGCTATAAACACAAATTCTGTGGCGAAGATTGATCCATATTCACTCAATCCAAATCCCATAACCGAAGCCTGTGTAACCAATGGCTGGTCAAGACCTCCGGCATGGTCGTGGAAACACGATAGCAAGGATCTCATCATTAGTTGCTGGCACGAATCCGAAATTCCTGCTTGTATTGCCCAAACTGAAACCCAAACTGTTTATGAAGATGATGCAAAGTGGTTTTCAAAAAAAATTACTGAGGACATCAAGCAAGAACTTCATGATGAGCTGCAGTCATATGATTGGTGTAACTCCTCAGAGGATGGTAAATTAATTTTTGGTTATAATCGTCATAATCAAGTTTACGCGATAGATGTCAGTAAAAAGCAAATATCTTGGTTAAAAAATGTAAGCGGTAAAATTCTATTTCATAAAGCATTTTGGATCAACGCTCGTCAATCGAAAATTTCACTTTTTGAAATAACATCTGGAGCACTAATCAAGGACTTGAAAATTAAACATCCTGTTCAAGAATTGATCGCATCTTCACTTGAAAACGTAATTGCTCTTGTAGGTAAAAAAAGCATTACGATCTTAAGAAATGGTTTATTAGAAAAACCGATTCAATTTGAATCGAATATTAAATCATTTGATGATGAATCAGATTTTAAACCTGTTGCGCTCAACCCTGAGGGGAATAAGCTCGCTGTAATGCTAGAAAATGGTTCAATGAAAGTATTCGATTTTGAGCAAAAAACCCAGTTCGAATTTGAATGTGAAGGGGACGGAGTGTTTTATGGTGATTCTGTTGCCACCATTAGTGAGGCCGGCATATGGTTTTATAAAGAAAACGGAGCATTGATTAGCAGAAATGACAAAGAATCTCAAGCCGAGGCGTATAATGAGCTTTACGATCAAAGGAACCCTTTGTTTATCTCAAAAAAAGACTACTCTAAAACGCACATTACAAATCCTTTGTATGCGCTCATGGTCAATGATGAGTCAAAATGGTGTGTTGTTCTCCCTACCGGCTTGATCATTGTTCCTAAAACCCACAGAAAAGAGCTTCTCGAAAGCGTATCACTTGCTTTTGATTGTCGTTATTCTTGGCCCATTCAATGGCTTAACCCAAAAAACATTTATGAGTCCTTGGAGGAAGCCAAAGAAGATAAGAGGTTAGGTCTTCCTGCTGCTGCAATAAAGTCAATCAAACCAAAAGGAAAGCCAAGAAAAAAGGGCATTCAATTTGAAAAAATTGGCTCTATAGATGATATCATTGATGTTCATCAAAAGTCTCTAAAAGACCTCTCAAGTGGTTGGCATTATCATGTAACGGAGCACAATGGAAAAATTGCTTCAAAGCTTGTTGAAAAGGGCGAGTTTGAAAGAGCCCTTGAGATTGCAACAAATTGTAAGGAATGGTATCTAAAAGTCAGTAATCTGGGTTTTCTTGGGCTACAAATTCACAATAAGGGGAATGTAGAGCTCGCTGAAAAAGCTTTTGAATTGGGTTTGGAAGCGCTGAATAGTGAGCTGAATGAAGGAGACAAGCAATGGGCCTACACTTTTGTTTTTGCTCCCTTGGGCGCTCTTGCTGAGGTTTTAGGTAAAAAGAAATTGGCCAAAGAGTATCTCAAAAAAGCTGAAGTAAAGCTTAATGATGAGTCTAACCGATTTGAAAAGCACGCTTGTTTGGCTAAAGCCTACTTAAGATCGGGTCATAAGGATAAAGCTATAGAAATCATGAATAATGGACCTTGGAGCTCTTTCCTCACTAGATACCAGGAAGATTACATCTTGGAGTTATTTGAGAATAACTTCATTGAAGATGCTTTTGCTTATGCTGATTTGTGTAAAGAAAAATCTCGCCTTGGTAGTTGGGACTTACTTTTCGCAGGTTTTGACCGACTCTTAGATGATAAGGCCTACAACAAAGCGATAGAATGGATGCAAAAATTTGAGGGTTTAAGTACAACAAGCTGTGAAGAAAAACTCATCGAGCGCCTTATCAAAAACCAGGAAGCTAAATTTGCCAAAAACTATTTAGAACAAGAGCTGAAAGATTGCGATTGGCTCAATACAAAAATCAGACTTATTTCAGACTTAGCTAGGGTTGATACGAAATCAGCAAGAGAGTGGTTTGCAAAAATCAAACCCGATGAAAAACCATATTATGCAGGAGAGTATTGTGAGCATTTAGGAAATTATTTCTGTTACATTTCTGATTTTGAAAGTCCCAAAAACATACTAAGTACCTTCAAAGATGAAGAGCTCAAACTTTCCTTACTACAGGGCTTACTGGTTGCTAATCAGAATGATCCCGCGCAGGACTTGTTCTTACAAACCGCTGTTGATGTCATTCAAAGCCTCAATTTTGTTGGCCAAAAAGCCGTACACAATTACATTAAATTAATTGGTGCTGCAAAAGCTCTAAAAAACACAAGCCTAGAAGCATCTTTGAAAGTTTTGGCAGCAGAAAAGGCAGAACAAAGTAAAAACGAAAAAGAGCGATCATTCAGCGAGTTAGAATCCTGGTATTTGGATCTTGACATGCCAGGAGAGGCCTATACAATGTTCAAAAAGCAAACACCTGCAAATCGAAAATACAAAATGAAGGATTTTGCACTCAAAGTTGCTGAATTGGGCTATTGGAAGTCCGCGGCAGAACTATTAGAAACGATTCCCGCTAAAGACCTAAATGATCGCCCAAATGCGGCAATGGCCATAATTGAAAACTTGAATTAACTAGTTGAGAGTTCGTTCAAAACTTAAGAAAATGCTTCGGTAAGGAAAATCATTTAGGCCCTCTTGTAGCGCTACTTTAATCGAGTTTTGTTTCATTCTTTGTTGCATTTCTAACTTAAGCAGTTGAGGGCGGTCTCCATTATTTATATAACCATAATATCCCCTGATTGATGGGGTGAAAGAAAAACCTTTGTGTTGGATATTTAGACTTAAACCATACAGAAAGGCATCATTCTGAAAATACTCTGTTCTATTGGTTTGATAAACAAACAAACCACTCATAGCATTTACTTGAACAGTGTTAGAGTTGTTCATAAATAACGTTTTACCAAACTTGATATCAAAAGAATAGCCTGGTGCATTCGTGAAACGAGCTGCACCTAGGTTTCCACCGGAAGCGGTTTTTACACTAAACCCTCCTTGCATATTAATCCCTTGTTTTGATTCACGAAGTAACTGCACAATGGTTCCAACATAGAGGTCCCCAAAACCCTGACCTTTACCATCTCGTTCCCGTGATTTTCGCAGATCTCTAGTAACGGTGTCCATCTCAAAAGCCTCAAAAGGAACTCCCCAGACCCTTATCGCTACTTTTTTTCCTTCAAATGCATGTAAATATGAAAAAGTCAAATTTTGAGTATGATCTCCAAACCCAAAATGATTTGCATAACCTATTGAAACATTTCCTCTGTCAATATGTGCCTTGCCAATATCTGGAACTGGAAGCGCATTTGGGCCCATCAGTGCTGAGGATATTTCAATAACATTCGACCAATGTGGCAATGTCCCTATATTATGTTTGACATGCCACCAATCATGATTTTCTTGGGCTATTAAAGTACATGGTAGTATGTAAATAAGGTATTTCCACATCCTTCAAAAGTACGCTTTTGTCTTACCTTTGCACTGAACACCAAACATGAATTACTTATTACTTGGAGAAGAAACTCAGCGTCTAAGCTTTAGACTTTTAGAGGATTCAGATTTTGCGGCATGGATGAGTCTATTTGATAGCGAAGATACCGCCCGTTTTCTCGGAATTGATCCTAGACTCACTCAGGAGGAGCAATGTAAGGAATGGTTCAAAAGGTCATTTGCGCGATACGAAAAGGGCCTGGGAGGAATGAATGCAATTGTAGAAAAGTCATCTGGTAATTTGGTTGCGCAATGTGGTCTATTGATCCAGACTGTTGAAGGGGTTGAAAGAATGGAAATAGGCTATTCTGTTTTACCAAAATATAGAAATCAAGGCTACGCCTCAGAAGCGGCCCAGAAGTGCAGGGATTTTGCATTTGAAAACAGGTTTTGGGATGATATTATTTCCATTGTACACATCGAGAATGAACCCAGTGCAAAAGTCGCTGAGAAAAATGGGATGAATCTTCGTAAGCAGACAGAGTACAAAGGAACCCCTATTTATCTTTTTGAAATTACAAGGAGTGAATGGTTAAGTTTATAGCTAAACTTTAAGGTCATTCATTCACCAACACGAAAGCTTTTTCTTTAGAAAGTTTTCGAAGCTTTTTGATCACAAAGCCTTCCGTGTTTGATACTTTCAGCACCTGTAAACCCGTTAAAGCTTCAATCGATGTCAATTGATCTTCAATAACAGTGCTTAAAGACAATTCCTTCAAGTTGATTAAGCAACCTAAGCTGCTTAAGTCTCTTAATCCACAGTTTTGTATGTCAAGTGTTTCTAAACTTGCTAGTTCACAAACCATCTCCAAACTATCTATATTGGTAAATCTTAGGTTAAGTGTTTTAAGGCTCTTCAGTTCATTCAAAAAGTCAAATCTCAAAATGGAATCATTTCCCTGAATGTTCAAATGTTCTAAGGCCTTGAGATTTGAAATGAAATCCATGTTTTTGATGTCATTCCCTTTTAAACTTAGGTGTTTCAATTTTGAAAGCTTAGAAAGCTCTGTCGCTTTGGTAAGATAATTATTTTCTAAACTCAAGTATTCCAGACATTCCATTTTTTCTATTCCAACTATTTTATTGATAAAGCCTCCATCTATTCTGAGATGCTTCAATTTTAGATCCATGACGTTATTTGGAAGAATCAGATCAATTTCCCTCAAGTTATTTTGAGAAAGATCCAGTTTTTCTAAGCTTGGAAACTTCTCCAAAAGACCTTTAAAAAAGACTTTTGGGCTATAAAAGTTAATTCCTGAAAACTCCTTTAGCAAAGGAAGATGCGGTATTTGCTCAGGACTGTTTTTTGGATGGTTGAGAAAGAGTTGTTCCAAATTAGTGCATTTCTTAAGGCCAGATATGTTTGTGATGGGGTTATAACTTAAGTCCAAAGCTTGAAGCTCTGCTTGCCTTGGCATTGACTCTAAGCTATAGATATTATTATGGGAAAGGTTTAAGCTTCGCAAATTGGGAAACCCTTCCAAAAACCTCAGATTACCAATTTGATTGTCTATCAAGTTAAAATATGTCAAGCCTTCAATTCCCGAAAGGGTGTCAATATATTCATTATTTAAATGGGCATTTCTAATTGTCAATGACTCCAAAGATTGCAAATGATTTATGTCAGCCAATTGCCAAGGGTTGATAGCACTTAATCGAAGGGACTTCAAATTCTTCAAAGCGTATAGAGGTGCTACTGAATGCACATATCGGGACCTCAAATCCATATTTATGATATGACCAGCATCATGTAGGGTCATTAGACGCTCATACGTTTTGTCTCGTCTTATAGACTTGGATCTCCAATCATAGTCGACTTGTTTTTGAAGAAATTCAAAAGTTTTATAATCCAACCATTCGCTGTTCGTCTGAAACCTATCATATCTATAGGAGTAATGTGAGTCTACCTCAAAGCCTTTTTTATTTGATACCTCAATAAGATCTGGAATATTGACCTCAGATAAGCTTAACAAATAGTTTTTGTCATAGCTGGAAATGTTTTCGACTTGATGCATTCTGCTAATATTAAATTTTGAGATTAGATTGTCCCAGTCTATTGCAGAGGCCAAAACCATTACTAGAAAGGTGGCCCAACTTAAAGATTTAATGATATACCAGCTTGTTTTGGCCTTTAAGACTTTAATTAAGGTTAGGGATATTCCTATCACAGAAAAGCCTAGCCAAAAATAAACCCCTATTCGTTTGTATGTCAAGAGCGCCTCATCTATATACATGTTATTCCTAATGCAGGTTGAAATCACCATTAGGAAGTTTTGAATCAACCACAAACTTCCCAAGAGTTTTACCCATGAGCGATGCTTAACAAAATTAAGGCCCCCTCTAAAGAAATATAACAATAGGCCTATTCCTAGACCGATAGATAGCATTAACAAGTTTACTCCCTTGTGAACAAATTGCTTATGTGTAATCTCTTTTGGGAGTGGTTCATCCAAATACAAATACTGAATATCCAGAGCGTTAATAAAGGTCAACATGATATTCAGCCAGACAAATAGCCCCATAAAAGCGATCATTTCATATCTTTTGATGGTGGTTTTATCCTGATCAATGGAAGCGGGAAGTTCTGTTAACCAACGATCAAATTCTGTGATTTTCTTTTGCCTAAAGAAAGAGTATACCAACAGAAACCCAAAAAGTGTAAATAACAGCCAATTCGCACTAAAAAAATCGAAATTGATAAATGCTGTTTTACTTTGAAAAAGTGGATTAACCTCTCTGTAGATCAAAAAGAAAACCAGACCTACAATAAGGGTTCCTGTTGCAATAAGCATTCTTCCAATATTCGTCTTTTTTCTAGGCTTTTTAGAATCCACGGATTGTGCAAAATCCATGATATGTGAAACAGAGAAGGAATACAGGCTTTGCAATAAGTTACCTAGTGGAAAGTTTGCGTTATTCACCCAAAAGGTTGGTAAAATTAATAGGCAAATTATGCAAGCAACCGCAGCGAAAGTAGAACCATAAACGAAAGCGAAAAAGCCAGTAACTACAGTTCCGATTAGGACAAGCATGGTAGGTATTCTGAAACGTCTTCCCTGCTCAATAATTAAGAATGAGGAAATAAGAACGCTGAAGAGAAAATAATTGATCCCAACAAGTTGGTTGTAGAATAATAGACTAAATAATAGAGTTCCAATTAAAATAGACAGGTTTCGAAGTTTCATGTGTAAGGCTTATGCGCTCACAACGTATGTAATTTCGAATTCATTGTATGTCAGGTGATTTTTTGGTATTCAAATTCTATTGATATCTCATATCGTATGGCTCAATATGACATCTCAGATACTCAAAGCAAATCCCAATTACAACCTAAGTTCTTTTTCAGGAAAGCGTTCTTGAAACAATTTAATCTCTTCAGCTGATATATCATTGCCTTCGAGTATTACCGTTTCAATATTTTTAAGATAATACAGCTCTTCTGGGATGTATTCCAATGAATTATTGCTTAGATCCACCGTTTTCAGTGACTGCATTCCTTTTAGCCCGACATAGCTTGAAATATCGTGATTGTTACTGACATTTAAAACCTCTAGATCTTTCAGGTTGGACATCTGTTCAGGTATTTGAATGATATTGTTATCTGATACGTCCAGTGTTTTTAAGGCCGTGTTTTTCGCTAAAACACTAATGTCAAACAAATTACATGAGGTCATTTTCAGAGCTCGTAGTTTCTCAAGTTTTCCAACGCCTAAAGGAACAGGCCCATTAATATCACATGTAAGCTCCAAATCTTCCAGGTGCTTCAGTTCACCAATTTCATTCAAGCTGGCGGTAGTCTCGAATGAAGCATGTAGTGTGCTCAAGTTTGGGCAGGATTTTACAACACCATGAACTGTTTGAATTTTGTTTGCATCCACATCAAGGTATTCTAGGGCCCATAAATCTAGATCCTCTGGAAATTCTTCGAGCTTGTTTTTGTTTAAGTCCAAGTATGTTAACTGTTGAGCTCCCTTAAGAGCTTTGATGCTTTTAATTAGGCATCTAGACGCATCCAAATATTCTAAAGACTCCATTTCCTTGATCTCAAAAGGAAGTATTCTAATAGGAGTATGTGCTAAATCCAAGTGTTTGACTGATGTAAGAAAAGGAAGTCCTTTGAAATTGTACAAGGTGTTCTCACTCAGTCTTAAATCTTCAAGCTTCGTAAACGCCTTGAATCGCTCATCAACATTTTCAATTTTGTTTTTAGATAAGT
>JALEGO010000397.1 GCA_022763165.1 Flavobacteriales bacterium | reverse complement strand
AAGTTTTTCTGCTATGGTTCTTGGATGTGGCAACGGAAGCACCTCTTAAAACCATCTGATTAACCATAAATTTACCGTTGTACTCACCTACCGCACCTTCTGACTTTTTAAATCCTGGGTAAGGAAGGTAAGCACTGTTAGTCCATTCCCATCTTGTACCCCAATTGAGTTTATCAGCGGCCACCTCCCATTCAAATTCAGTTGGCAAACGAAAGCCCTTCCATGCGGCAAAGGCTGAGGCTTCATAAAAACTTACATGTGCAAGTTGGGCATCTAGATCTAAAGGCACCAATCCTTGAAGTGTATATTCAAACCACTTTCCACTTTTCTTAATCCAATACAAAGGATGCTGTAAGTTGTCTTTGTTTATTTCATGCCATGCCTCGTCAAACCAATATTGAAACTTAGCGTAAGCACCAGACTCAATGAACTCTAAGTATTCGCCATTCGTCACCAAAGCATTTAAAATTTCAAAATCATTCAAATATACCTTGTGCGGAGCCTGCTCATTGTCAAAACAAAAACCATTGTCACTATATCCAATATCATATAATCCCTCGGAAATCCTTATCCAATTTTGATCTGTATTCTTAGAAGAGACTAAACTCGTACCACGGTCATATGCCGGATACAAAGGATTTGAACTGAGTGTATATTTTAAATCTGTTAAAAGTAATTCTTGATGTTGCTGCTCATGATTCAACCCTAATGTGATCAAGTCAACGATAATTGAATCCAAGTCTTGATTTAGCAGTTCTTTCATGCTATTATCAACATGCTTCCGATAAGCATAAACTTCAGATACACCTGGCCTGGTAATGACACCCCTCTGCCCTCTTATAGTTCGTTGTCCAACAGAGTTGTAATAGCTATTGAACAAAAAACCAAAATCCTTATTGAAAACCTCGTAGCCTTTCAAGTACTTTGTTAAAACCATTTCTTCAAAGAACCATGTGGTATGTGCGAGGTGCCATTTTGGTGGACTTACAAACTCTGCTGGCTGAGGAACGTAATCCTCTACATTCAAAGGTTTACAAATATTTTCGGACAGGGATCTAACCTCTAAATATTCTTTAACGAGTGGGTTAATTGAGACCTTGGGACTATCAAACATCTTAACGAAATTAAGGCAATTCATAAGACTGAAGTGCAGTAAAGGTGACAGAAATTGAGAAAAGTTTCAACATACGAGTATGAGGCCAGTATCTTACTTGGTTGTTTATTTTTTTACGTCTGTTAATTCATCACAGGTCATTTTTTTATTCGAATTTCGTCTTATGAAAAACTTGATAGGGCAAATATTTCAAGCACTAAGAGGTAAGGAATTTGACTATACCAGTATGTCGCTCAACCGTTCTATTATTCTTTTAGCAGTTCCGATGGTCTTGGAAATGATCATGGAATCATTATTTGCCATTGTCGATATTTATTATGCCAGTCGATTAGGAAAAGAAGCTGTTGCTACGATTGGACTTACGGAATCTGTCCTAATGATCGTGTATTCTTTGGGTTTTGGAATTAGTATGGCCGCAACAGCCATTGTTGCGAGGCGGGTTGGAGAAAAGAAACTTGAGAAGGGCTCTTTTTCTGCAGCCCAAACAATCACTTTAGGTCTAATTCTTTCATTTTTAATATCGATTGTTGGGCTGTTTTTTTCAGATGATATTTTGGGTCTGATGGGCGCTGAAGAGGCCGTTATCAAGTCCGGGTCCAATTTTACAAGATGGATGCTTGTTGGAAACTATGTGATTATTTTATTGTTTCTGATCAATGGCATTTTTAGAGGTGCTGGGGCAGCTTCAAAAGCAATGTATGCACTCTGGATTTCGAATGGACTGAATATCGTTTTAGACCCACTTTTTATGTTTGGTTGGGGTCCAATTCCTGCTTTTGGTGTGACTGGTGCGGCATACGCAACAAATATCGGTAGGGCTGTTGGTGTACTCTTCCAGTTATATATCCTGTTCAACGGAAAAAGTCAAATTAAGCTCGTTATAGCTTATCTTAAACCTAACATCAAAGAAATTGTTAAAATTCTTAAGGTTGCCGTGGGCGCCACAGGACAATTTCTTATTGCCTCCGCCAGTTGGATATTTCTAATGAGAATTATGGCTGAATTTGGCAGTGATGCTGTAGCGGGTTATACCATCGCAATCAGAGTTCTCATATTCACTATTTTACCCGCATGGGGTCTTGCGAATGCTGCGGCTACCCTTGTAGGACAAAATCTCGGAGCAGAACAACCTGACAAAGCTGAGCGTTCAGCCTGGCGGGCTTCATTCATTAATATGATTTTTCTTGGCACAGTGGCCATTATATACTTTTTCACAGCTGAAAAGATCATATCTTACTTTTCAGAAGAACCTGCCATTGTCGACTATGCAGTAAAGTGTCTCAGGTACCTTTGTGCTGGATATATCTTTTTTGCCTATGGTATGGTTCTATCACAAGCTTTTAACGGAGCAGGAGACACAAGGACTCCGACAGTTTTGAACCTAATAGCCTTCTGGCTTGTACAAATTCCTCTAGCCTATCTACTAGCCAAAGTATACAAAATGGGACCTGAGGGCGTTTTTTATGCAATTATAATTGCTGAAACCTTATTAGCAGTGCTGGGCATATTTGCTTTCAGAAGAGGAAAATGGAAGAAACAGATCGTTTGAAACTTACCCATTCAATGTTTGCTCTATGTACCTCAAACAGGCTGCTCGGTTGAATTGCCAATATGTGTAAGGAATAGCAAGAATTTGGCTTCTTGTTCTAAACAACATTCTATATTGCTCAAAAGGAAAGGTGCCTTCCTGTATACCTGGAAACCCAATTAAGTCAATAAAATATTTTCGATTTCCTTTTTGAAGAAAAATATCGAATGTATAGCTCCCAACCCGATAGTTTGGTATGATGTCGTCATCCTTAACTTCTAACTTAATCAAAGATTTAGTTACTTCTGTAAAAAATTCATCATTATAATGATCCTTAGTCTCTTCAGCTCTATAATTCAATGTATGCGCTTGATATTCAAACAGAAGAGATTTTCGATCAATTTTCTTGGGGTCAAATGAATGAAAGTTAATCATGAAGTCTTTGGCTCTTGTAATGGTCACATTGAAAACATCTTCACGATCAAGATACTGAAGCGTACCTTGTTGCACCGCGTCATCTATTACCCAAGAAACATATACTCTAGTTCGTTCCTCCCCTTGAAGTTCAAAGGGTGTTCCAACTATGATGTCGTGTTTTTTCATCTCTTGTAACGATAGTT
Organism: Flavobacteriales bacterium; assembly: GCA_022763165.1. Classification (GTDB taxonomy): domain Bacteria; phylum Bacteroidota; class Bacteroidia; order Flavobacteriales_G; family JALEGO01; genus JALEGO01. The sequence continues at coordinate 689 of JALEGO010000397.1, read as the reverse complement.
CTTGAGACAATAAGCTCTTCAAAAAATTTACTTGCTTTCTGAAAGGAGAGATAATTGCTACTGACGAGCACTGTGACATGTCTTTCACTTCTTCAAATGATATTAATTTGTTCAGACTCTGAACAATTTCTCTTGCCTCCTTTTCATTCACACCGGAGGCCATTCGGTTCCCATCACATTTTCGCCATATCAATCCACCAACTTTGGATTCAAATGTCAACTTGGTCATTAAATTTAAAGCATCGCTATAAAAGTACTGATTGCTGAAGTCAATGATTTCGGGAATACTTCTATAATGTTCATTTAAAAAACAAATTTGCTCTTGACTCGTGATATGGTCTAAAGCGTAATCCAATATACTGTTATCCCTAAAATTGACAACATCATCACCAAGATTAAGACCCTCAATATCAGCATATTCGATCATTTTGTCTAGGGACAAAAAAGAAACATGTCTAAGTTGTTGCTGATCACCAACGATGACCAATCTTTTAGCTCTATGTAGAACAGGAATAATACTGGCAATATCGCATTGCGAGGCTTCGTCAATTATTACTAAATCAAATAACTCTTTTTGAAGTGGGTAGATATAACTGATATCATTTAATGTAGATAGCCAAATAGGCATTGCCGTTGTTATTACCCCAAAATCTATTCCCTTTTCAAGATCTTTTCGCATTAAATTTGTT
>JALEGO010000396.1 GCA_022763165.1 Flavobacteriales bacterium | reverse complement strand
ATGAGGATCCTCTCACTGCTATTGATAGCTATTACGAAAAAGGAGTAACCGATGAGTTTATGGAACCCATTTCGCTAAGAGTGAATGATTCTTATAATGAAGGGCGAATACAAGAGAATGATGCCGTGATCTGTTTTAATTTTCGCACGGATAGATGCCGACAGATTACTCGAGCATTGACTCAGGAGAATTTTCCGGAGTTTGACATGACTCGATTGGATTTGCACTATGTCACTATGACGAAGTATGACAAGGATTTTTCTAACGTTCATGTGCTTTTTAATAAGGATAACTTAAAGAATACATTAGGTGAAATTTTAGCCGATAATAAGAAGCATCAACTAAGAGCAGCTGAAACAGAAAAATATCCGCATGTGACCTTTTTCTTTTCTGGAGGACGCGAAAAGGTCTTTGATAAAGAAGAAAGGGTTTTAGTCGCGTCTCCGAAAGTGGCTACCTATGATTTACAACCGGAAATGAGTGCTGTGGAATTGACTTCCAAGGTAGTGGCTAAAATCGCAGAACAAAAATTTGATTTTATCTGTTTAAATTATGCTAATCCCGATATGGTTGGACATACCGGAATTTATGATGCAATAATCAAAGCTGTTGAAACAGTTGATCGTCAAGTTGGAATCTTAATGGACTCAGCGAAAAAAGAAAACTATGATATTTTACTGATCGCAGATCATGGAAATGCTGATTTTGTAATCAATGAAGACGGTAGCCCCAATACCGCACATTCATTGAATTTAGTTCCGGTAATTTATATTTCTTATGATGATAATTGCAAAAACTTAGAACTTAAGTCTGGTCGACTTGCGGATATAGCTCCGACTGTTCTGGATATACTGGAAATCCCGAAACCCATGGAAATGACTGGCGAATCACTAATAAAAAGGGTGGAATGAAACGAATTGGATTAATAGTTTGCTTGATCTTTACTTTGAGCATATGTTATATGTGCAGAGGAACAAAAAATCCCGTTGAGACTACTGCAACGAATACTGACTTTCAAAATTATTGGTACCAAGGTAAGGCTGAAATTACTAGCTATGAATTGACCCAAGCGAGATATGGCGAGCTTCATAAAGGGAATGCAGCCATTGTATTTGTCACAGAACCTTTTTCTTCTGAGAAACAGGTGAAGCTTGATAATCCTTCTGATCCTAATAAGGTTGATGTTTTGAAAATGAATCTTACAAAGAAATTTAACACTGGGATATATCCATATTCGTTAATGCAATCGACATTTACACCAATTAACTTTCGAGGCAATGAAAGAATGCTCAAAGCATCCGCTTCATCCCAAGAATGGTGTGGGCATACGTTTTCACAGTTAAACCTTCAAGAAGGGCAATACAACTATCAGCTATTTTCGTATTTCGAGTCTGAATCAGACCAGGAATATAATGTCAAGGGTGTAATTTCCGAGGATGAGATTTGGTCACAAGTGAGGCTAAATCCTGAAATTCTTCCTGTGGGGAAGTTTCAAATATTACCGGGCATGTTATATACAAGACTACGGCACCGCAAGTTTATTCCTGTCCAGGCCGAAGCAAAAAATGAAAATTTTGATGACGAATTGATGGTTTATCACATTGATTTTCTTGGTGAAGCTAGAAGGTTGTCCATTTTTTATAAGAAAGAATTCCCGCATCTTATTGAAAGGTGGGAAGATGAATATGTAAGTGGCTTTTATAGAGATTCGCATAAAATGAAGACAATTGCAATTAAAAAGAAGACAATAATGTCTGATTATTGGAATAAGAATACACTAGCGGATAGCACACTAAGAAAAGAATTATTTTTGGACTAAAGATTAATATTATGCTCTCGAAAAAGATAGAAAAAGCACTGAATTTACAATTGAAAATTGAAGCTGAATCCTCACAGTTTTATCTCGCTATGGCGTCTTGGGCAGAGACTGAAGGCTTTAACGGGACGGCTGAGTTTTTGTACTCTCATTCTGATGAAGAGCGGATGCACATGATGAAATTGTTGCGATATATAAACGAAAGAGGTGGAAAGGCTGTAATCACGGCACTCCCACAACCACAAAAGTCTTTTAAAGGTATTAAAGAGATTTTTGAAGGACTTTTAAACCATGAAATATTCGTGACAAATGAAATCAACAAAGTCGTTAGTATTTGTTTGGAGGAAAAAGACTTCACAACTCATAATTTCATGCAGTGGTATGTTGCTGAGCAGATAGAGGAGGAGGCTTTGGCTAGAACAATTATGGATAAGATAAACCTAATTGGTAATGAAAAAAGTGGGATGTACATGTTTGATCGCGATATAGCTTCGATGAAGGCGATACAAACGGCCAACGATATTCAGTAATTAGCTGATACTTTGCACTGCGTAGACTTGAGGTCTCAAGCAATTTGAGACTGAATAAAAACCGACTTGTTAAGGTCTTGTAGTTCTTGAACCTGGCAATTATTGATGCCTTTGAGCTTGAAGAACTGTAAAAATCAGAGAGATGTTATGCCTGTTCAGTCCGAAATAGGACTCTTCATCACTAAGAAACTGATTGTAAGTGTAAGTGATTCTTGCATTAAGTTGGATTCTGCTATGCGATAAGACCCCCAATCTTTCATGAGGAGACATGAGACCAATTTCAAAAGCAGGGAAAACTCTACTTTCCTTTAAATTGGTATAATGCACCACATCTAATCCCCATAAAGTGTGACCAAAGGTATAGTAGGTGATTTTATGTCCATAGTCAAGTCCATCTTGCCATGCCAATAGGGTATAGAGCAAGGATAGTTTTTGCCCGATCATTTGTTTATGAATACCGGGATTGAGCTTGTATTCAAAGGTTGCATCTAACTCTAGTCTTTTTGGAAAACTGCAAGCAGGACCGAAAGCTCTGTGTGTGGACCTATTGCAGGGTTTGTCAATAAAAAGATGCGCAACACCCAATTCTATCGCATCATTTCTCCCTCGGTAACCAAATCGAACGCCTGTTCTATTGTCATTTCTAATTTGGTATTCAAAGTCAATTTGAGCAGAAACAACTGTACAATACAGAACCGATATGAGTAATATTGCTCGTTTTAACACAGACCTAAATTAAGTGAATTAAATACATTACGAAATACTAAAGTATTATT
>JALEGO010000395.1 GCA_022763165.1 Flavobacteriales bacterium | reverse complement strand
TATTGGGTTTGAACTAAATAGATATTAACCCAAACCCGTTCAAATCGGATTATTGTTTCACAAATCGCACATTATGAACTTCGCCATTTGTTTTTGAAACCTTTAGAAAGTAGAGTCCCAAGTCAAAATTTCGGGTATCAATAGTGACATTCTGCGTCAGAAGGCCATTATTGGTGTTGATAAGCCTGCCCTGTTGGTCGAAAAGTTGGTAAAATTGAATTTCTCCTGTTTTTACCTGCACCTGTAGATTGTCACTTACAGGATTTGGAAATACATCAATTCCTTGAAGGTCCAGCTGTTCATTAATGCTCAATTGTGTGTCACAATTGTCCATCGCTTCAACAACGGCTTTATGAACATTGAGTCTTCCTCCAGTTACAGTTACACCTGCTAAATCACTCAGTGAATCTGTAGTAGCAAAAATATACTCTTTAACTTTGAGTGCAGCCACATTCGGCTCTTGCAATGCAAGATTAGAAAAATTTTCGCAGGGGATCGAATATAACAGACCTATGGTACCAGCAACATGCGGAGTGGCTCCTGAAGTTCCACCAAAACCATCGTACAATTGACCTGATGCACTGGTAGTATAAGTACCTTCTCCTGGGGCTCCTAAATCTATTGTGGTTGATCCATATCCAGCGAAAGTTACTTTGCTGTCAAACTTGTCCGTATTGGTAACGGCTATCATATAATCACTTGGACAGGCAGTTGGTAAATCTCCGATGACGTCTACATTTTGATTGTCATTGATGGTTGCACCTGCGCTCAATACCCCATGAATGCCAAGGGAATCGTAAAATGCGCACCAAAGAGGTGATTGAGAAGGTTGACCAAAATCGACCCCCCAAGAAGAGTTTGTTGCTACAACGAAAGCTCCTTTTGATCCAAAGGAAGAGTTATAAAGTATTCTGTTTTGTAGGGCATAATCATAAGACTGTATTGCTCTTGCTTCAGAGGGGCCACCAACAATTATCATTAATTTCACTGTCCAATTTACACCTGCCACGCCAACATTATTATTTCCTTTAGCACCAATAATTCCTGCAACAGGAGTTCCATGACCGCCTCCCCAAAATCCACCAGCAATATTGTCATCGTTGTCGTCAACATTCCATCCTTTATGGTCATCTATGAATCCATTGCCATCATCATCTATTCCATTATTCGGTATTTCATTGTGATTAAACCATAGGTTTTCTTCGATATCAGGATGAAACTCATCTATTCCATCATCAATCACCGCAACCACGATAGTATCTCCATTAAATGTGGTGCCACCTGTAGTAATGTCCCAAGCTTCTTCAGTATCGATATCGGCATCGAGTAAACCTCCATTGCTACCTCCTTGGTTGAAATGCTGCCACTGGGAACTATATTGAGGGTCATTAGGTTGGTTGCGCAGGCTAAGAATATGATTTAATTGGGCTTCTTCAATTCCCTCAATAGATTTGAGTGCTTGAATAAAGTCGTTGGTAGATCCGATCTCATTAAACCTAAGTCGCCAAATTCTCATATGCCTTGACAACAATTCTTTTTCCATTAATTCTGCGTTGGTAGAGATGGCCTGCTCCAAATCTTTGGAAAAATGTTCTGAAGAAATTTGAACCAATATCTCATTTTCCACATAGTTATCTACTACTTGTGCGGAAAGGTTAAAAGTCAAAGCCAAAACGACAAATCCGGCAAAAATTTTACGTGATAAATCTTTAATCATGATATAAACATACTAGCTTAGTAAATACGTTGATTGCATCAATTGGGGGACAAATTAAACTAATATTTTTTATTATTGATTTTACAATAATCTTAAAGCGTTTAGTTTGTTTTTTGACTTTTTTGATAATCATAATATTAGCCTTGTGTAAATGAAAAAAATTTTAGTAGTCGGATCAGGAAGATCGGCATCATCGTTATTGAAATATTTAAAAGATGGAGCTGAGGAAAACAAATGGCTCATTACAATAATGGATCAAAATCAGGATCTTCTGGATCCTGCTATTTTAGAATCTAATAATGTTACGTTTGCCGTTTCTGACATTAATAATGTTGAGAAGAGACGAGAATTGATCAAAGGGTCTGACATTGTGATTTCAATGCTCCCAGCTAGGATGCACCCAATTGTGGCTAAAGATTGCATTTTGTTTAGAAAAAATATGGTAACTGCCTCTTATGTTTCAGATGAGATGAGGTCTTTACAAGAAGATGCAAAAGCGGTAGGTGTAATTTTAATGAATGAAATGGGCGTTGACCCAGGTATTGACCATATGTCCGCAATGCGCGTTATAGACGCTATCCAGTCAAATGGAGGCAAGATGATTGGGTTTGAGTCATTTACAGGTGGACTTGTAGCTCCTGAATCAGATAATAATCCATGGCATTATAAATTTACTTGGAATCCAAGAAATGTGGTTATTGCAGGTCAGGGTAGTACTGTCAAATTTATTCAAGAGGGAACTTATAAATACATTCCATATCACAAACTTTTTCGAAGAACCGAAATAGTTGAGATTGATGGGTATGGTAGATTTGAAGGGTATGCCAATAGAGATTCATTAAAATATAGGAGTCTTTATGGTTTGGATGATGTTAAAACGATTTATCGAGGTACTTTCAGAAGACCAGGTTTTTGCCGAGCTTGGAATGTATTTGTTCAATTGGGTGCGACCGATGATAGTTATGTTCTAGAAGGATCAGAACACATGACACACAGAGATTTCATAAATTCTTTTTTGGCATTTAATCCCAATGATTCGGTGGAGCTGAAATTGATGCATTATTTGCATATTGATCAAGATTCCGATCTTATGGAAAAGTTGGAGTGGCTTGGCATTTTTAGCAATGAAAAAGTGGGCCTCAAAGACGCTACTCCAGCTCAAATTCTACAGAAAATCTGTGAAAAGAAGTGGAGTCTAGATCCTGAGGATAAAGATATGATTGTCATGTGGCATAAGTTTGATTTTGAACGGGATGGCAAAAAAGAACATAAAGAATCCTCTATGGTAGTTATTGGTGATGATCAGCGATATACGGCTATGGCGAAAACAGTAGGACTTCCAGTGGCTATTGGTGCAAAAATGATATTAAATGGCAAAATAAAAACACCAGGCGTTCACATTCCGGTTTCTTCAGAAATTTATACTCCAGTGCTAGATGAATTGGAAGCCTTTGGAATACGTTTTATTGAAAAGTAATGTTTGTTATTCAGTTGGATTGCTTTTTGATTTAACTTTTGGGGCTTTGCGTCAAGGACAGCAGCGAAAATCCTCCAGTTTTTAGAATAGAATTGAAATCCTGGACTGGAGATTGAAGCAAATGGCCTGGCCGGGAAAATAGTCTTGACTATTTTTGCTGGAGACGCCCAAAATATAATACACATTTGAAAACGGAAAGACTTTATCTTAGAGAAAGAACAACTGAATTATTATCAGAAGTATTTTCCAAACAAGAAGAAGATCAGTATACCTTTTTCGGGCATCAGGATAGCGAGATGCTCCGTAAAGAGAAAAAGGCATTTGAAATGGGATTTAATAATTGGAGAATGTCCTGTAAACTTTGGGATTTATTGCTTTTAGATAGCAGTGAAGTCATTGGACATTGTGGTTATCACAGTTGGTATCAAGCTCATAACAGGGCAGAAATAGGTTACGCCCTTCATACGTCATTTAAAGGAAAGGGCTACATGTCCGAAGCTATGCATTCGATTATTGAGTTTGGTTTTGGATCAATGGAACTGCATAGGATTGAAGCTTGTATAGGTCCAACAAACAAAGCATCTTTAAACTTAGTTCGAAAGTTTGGTTTTCAAAAAGAGGGATTGATGCGTGAACACTACTTAAGAAATGGGATTTATGAGGACTCAGAAATGCATCGATTGCTTAAATCTGAATTTCAAAAGTTCAGATAAAAGTCCTTGGTGAGCTCAATATATGCCTTCGTATATTTATGTCTTATTCCCGTTTCAATTGTAATGGCATCTGAAATGGGCTGCTGAGCTACGCTTTTAGATAATGTCAACAATGCACGATGTGCTGGTTTACCAGGAATAGGGTACACTTTTGTTTGCCTATCCGGGTATAGGCCATTTGTTTTTGCATTATTTATAAATTCCAAGGCTTTGGATTCTGGTATGATCACTGAGAGTTTGCCATTATCAGAAAGGAGTTTAGATGAAATCTCAATTAGCTCAAATAATGACAGATTAACTTGATGTTTGGCTGAGTTTGATTGGGTGGATTTTTGATCAAAATACGGAGGGTTTGACACGATGTGGTCGTAAGTCTTATTTGAGGATAAGTGATAATCTTGAATTGCGCAATTATGAGTCGACAATTGATGGCTCCAAGGGGTATTTTTTTGGTTCCATTCTAGGTCTAAAAAAGATTGAAAATCAAGCTCAACAGCGTCCACTTGGATATTTTGAAACCTATAGAGTAACATAAAAGCAATCAGTCCACTTCCACTGCCGATATCCAAAACTGTTTTAGCATTTTGAAGATCTAACCAAGCCCCTAACAAAACACCATCAGTGCCAATTTTCATCTTGCAGTGATCATGTTTGAGGTGAAAACCTTTAAACTTAAAAAGTCCAGAACCCACAACTACAAATCTAGAAGGCCATCAGGAAGATCCATTATGATGATGCGTTCTTCATCAATAATTTCTGAAACAAAATCCTGATTAAATGGAATAAGCGCTCCACTTTCAAGTTCCAATAAGACTTGATGTGGATGTTCGATGATGGAGCTTATTTTTCCGAGTTCTTTTCGATCTGGATTTTGGATAATAAATCCTACGAACTCATTGTTCATGTCCTCTGTCTCGCCATAAAAGGCTTCAATTTCTTCTTTTGAAGTGTAAATCTTCTTACCAACCAGTTTACGAGCTTGTTCTTCAGATTTCACTTGGTTAAATTTTATGAAATAGCGATTTTTTGTGCCTATTGCAAGCTCTTCGATTGTGTATGGAATGAGGTTACCAAATTCGAAATCTATAAAGGCCGTTTGTTGATCTTCAAAAAGTTCTTGATACTGGGGGTCAACAAAAACCGTAAGGTTTCCTTTATAGCCATGAAGCTTTAAGATTTTGCCAATGGATTCAGCGTTTTCCAATTTCATGATTTACCAATAAAAAAAGCCTCTCGAGGAGGCTTTTTCTAAATATTTTAAAATATTGTTATTCAGACTTAGCTTCTTCCTCTTTTGCTTCTTCTTTAGTCTCTTCAGTTTTAGCTTCTGCCTTTGGTGCCTCTTCTTTTGTCTCAGCTGCAGGAGTTTCTTCAACTTTAGCTTCAGCTTTAGGTGCTTCCTCTGTTTTAGCTTCCTCAGCTTTCGGAGCCTCTTCAGTTTTAGCCTCTGGCGCGTCTTCTGTTTTAGCTTCTGGTGCTGGAGCTGCTTCTTCAGTTGTAGTTTCAGCAACAGGAGCTTCCGCGACAGCTGCTTCTTCAGATCCTTCAGTTGTAGCTTCTGCTGTAGCTTCAGAACCATCTGCTTCAACAGCAGCGGCAGCCTCAGCAGCTAGCTCAGAGTTTTTCTTCAAGATCTCTTTTGCTCTAGCTTCATTCACCTCAGATTCTCTTGCCAATCTAGCTTTAGTGGCATCTTCTTCTGATTTGGCCAACTTAGATTTTTTGGCTTCAATTTTACCAGCTTTTTCTTCTAGCCACTTTTCAAGTTTAGCATCCGCTTGTTCCTGAGTAAGAGCACCCTTTTTAACACCTCTGTTTAAGTGATCCTTCAATAATACACCCTTATATGAAAGGATTGCTCTGGCTGTATCACTTGGTTGAGCACCTGTGCCCACCCAGTAAACAGCTCTATTAAAATCTACTTCAATGGTAGCGGGATCAGTGTTTGGGTTGTAAAAACCTAATCTTTCAATATATCGTCCATCTCTTTTTGCACGTTCGTCAGCAACAACGATATGGTAATAAGGTCTTCTTTTTTTTCCTTGTCTTTGGAGCCTAATTCTAGTAGCCATAGTTTTAAATAATTATGATGATACACGTATCATCTTCAGTTTCTCATAATCAAAATCGGCTGCAAAGTTGCGCTTTTTTTTTGAATAATAAAAGTTATTGCAACGTGTGTTCCTGATGAATTTCCAAAAAAAAGGATTTATGCTCAGTTTTATTCAGAAAAAATCAGTACTTTTTGGTTTTGTTTTACACATTAAATTCACTTATAACATCTTATTTTACAAATGGAAAGATTTGAGAAAAACGGGACAGAAGACAGTCCTAAAGTCATATTAGATAAAGAAAAGGGACTGTTTGAAATTTCTGGAACATCTAAGCCTGAGAATGTTATTACATTCTATTTTCCAATCCTAGATTGGATTGATTCGTACATCAAAAATCCTAATGATACTACCATTTTCAACGTCAAAATGGATTACTTCAATACATCTTCATACAAGATGCTTTATGACATGTTGATGAAATTGGACAGTTTAAAATCAGCCAAAAAAGACGTTACGATAAAATGGATTTACAATAGGGAGGATGAGGATATGAAAGAGATTGGTGAAAAGTTCAAGAATCTTTTTAGAATCAATGTCGAACTGGTTGAGGAGGCTGATGTCAAAGTGAACTGACAAGCTGTTTAAAATTTTCCAAACTATTTTTTCTTAATTACGTAAGCGCAGAGCACGTCTTTGCCATGAACGAAGAAATTCTTAAAGCGCTTATAGAGTTTTTTGCTATTATCAATAGGCAGATAGCGGGAAACGTCTCAATTGATCGCAAGTACATTGAGCAATTTTTGCGATCCCACTTGAGCAAGCAGAACATTGATGGATATCTAGACCTTTACGATCAAAAGTCCATAAAGAAAAATATCTCTGAGGCAGATGATTCTAAAACCTCAATGAGAGATTCTGTTCGCGTTATTGGGATTTGTAAAAAAATTAATAAGACCCTAGATCTGGACAAGAAGATCATTGTCTTAGTAAGGTTGTTCGAGTTCGTCAAGACAACTGGTCTTGCCAATCAAAATGGTGTAGAAATCATCAAAATGGCTGCTGATGTTTTTGGCTTACAAAGAGGTTTCGACATTGTTTTTCAGTTCATTAATTATGATAATATCAATGATATTTCTACCAAGAATATCTGTATTATATCGAAGGAAAAGTTTAGCTCTGAATTATTTAGTCAGATCCAATTGAAGCAATTAGATG
>JALEGO010000394.1 GCA_022763165.1 Flavobacteriales bacterium | reverse complement strand
TTCGGCAAGTGATTATTATCACAAATTCTTAGAGTTCTCAAAAAATCTTGGCTTCTTTGATTATTTAGATGGCGGGTTAATAGCAAAATTGAATCAAAACAGTGGGGATTCTCAAGCACTTTCTAAAATTATAAGAGATGAATTTGGATCCTTACACAAAAAACTAGATTCAGAGGGCAAAGGAGAAATTAGCACCCTTATTCTTATTGGAAGCTGGATTGAATCAACCCATGTATATCTAGAAACTTATGAGCAAAATCACAACACCAAAATCCATGATATTATTGGCGCGCAAAAAATTGTTTTGAATAAATTGATCATCTTACTTTCCAATTATTCAAGTAACAATGGGTATTTGTTTGAATTCAAAGAAAAACTTAACATCCTTTTGGATAAATTTTCTGGCGTGAAAATTGCTTACACTCATGATACGCTTCTTGAAGCAAATAGCAAAGAGGAGTTCCTCAATATAGAGGATAAAACAAGAACTGTGACAGTTTCCGATGAAGAATTACAGGAGATCAGAATTTCTCTTGAAGAATTAAGGAATAACTTAATAAAGAATTGATAGTGATGCGTTTGTGTTTAAAGATAGTATGTGTGGTGATAATGATTATGTCTTACGTTTTGGGTTGGAGTCAAACTACGCAACAACCCAAAGAAATTGATTATGAAAAAATAGAACTTTATAGAGAAATTGGTCTCTCAGCATATTTTGAAATGGACTATGAAGAAGCTCAACGAAAACTGGGCTATGTTATTCGGTACATTAAAGATGATCATGAAGCCTATTTTTACAGAGCTTTGTCTAAAGCAAAACAAGACAATTTAAAAGGTGCTATAAGGGACTTCACCAAGGCGATCGAAATCGATGGGAATAATATAGATTACTTTTTTAAAAGAGCAACCGCAGAATATCATCTTGCGGATTGGGATGATGCTCTAAATGACTTTTCAAAAGTTATTGAACTGGATCCCACAAACAGTTTGGCGCATTATCATAGAGCCTACTGTTATCAAAACTTAGGAAACTACATTGGAGCATGTAGAGATTTAAAAGTCGCAGCACATAAGAATTTTGCACCAGCGGTAAAGACATTCAAAAAGAGTTGTAACACAGATGGCACCCCTAGATTCAAGGGCAAAAGTAATTAGAGTAGGCCAAGATTGTAAAAATAAAAAAGGCGTGAATTCACGCCTTTGTTTTTGCAAAAATTTATGTGGAAGCAACCTTTTAAGCCACTACACTCATATCATCCAATACTTTCATCACTGAACGAACCGCTTCTGCTGATGTATTTAAGGATTCCTTTTCTTGATCATTTAATTGTAATTCAATGATCCTTTCAATACCTGATTTACCTAGAATTACTGGAACACCTAAATAAATATCACTCAATCCATACTCACCTTGAAGCCAAGCACATACTGGAAATACTCTTTTCTGGTCCCTTACAATAGCTTCAACCATCTGAGCTGCCGCTGCTCCAGGAGCGTACCAAGCAGAAGTTCCCAATAGTTTAACAATCTCTCCTCCACCTGTCTTTGTTCTCTGTACAATGGCATCGAGCTTTGACGAATCAATAAGTTCTGTAACAGGAATACCTCCTACAGTAGTATATCTAGGTAATGGTACCATTGTATCTCCATGACCTCCCATCAAAACAGCTTGAATATCTTTAGGTGAAACATTCAATTCAAGAGCAAGAAAAGATCTGTATCTAGCAGTATCCAATATTCCAGCCATACCAAAAACCCTTTTGGAATCAATCTTAGCTGTCAGATACGCACAATATGTCATTACATCTAACGGATTTGAAACCACGATGATCTTAGAATCTGGTGAATGCGCTATGACATTTTCTGTAACGGACTTTACAATATTGGCATTTGTTGCAATCAAATCATCTCTTGACATTCCGGGTTTTCTTGGTAAACCAGAAGTGATAACAACAACATCAGAGTTGGCTGTTCTACTGTAATCATTAGTAACACCTACCGTTCTGGTGTCATATAGGTTGATTGGAGAAGTTTCCCACATATCAAGTGCTTTACCCTCAGCAACACCTTCCTTGATATCAAGAAGTATTACTTCGTTTCCTACCTCATTATGAGCTAATACGTTTGCACAGGTCGCTCCAACATTACCTGCACCTATCACCGTTACTTTCATCTGAATTTTATATTAATGATTTAAAGTTTGAGTCCAAATTTATAATAAAAGTCCTTTTTTTTATTAAATTGAGGCAACTATACATCAATTTATTCGACTTCCTAAGTAATCGGGAACTAAAGAAAAATTAGCTTGCAAAAGCTTTGTTGCATAACTTTGTAGTATGAGCAAAAAATTAGTTGGTTGCATCATAGGTTTATTATTATCAATTTCGAGCGTTTGTATAGGACAAACCTATGGAGATTGCAATGGAGCGCAGCCAATATGTAATAACACATATAGTTTCCCTCAAGGCTTGAGCGGTGAGGGAGCTGATCCAAATGAAATCAACGGTGCAAACTCTTGCCTTGGGGGTGAGCAAAACGGAGCATGGTTCTCTTTTACTGTGCAAAATAGCGGTAATCTCTGCTTTACCATTACACCTGTAAATGCAAGTGATGATTATGACTGGGCCGTTTATAACTTAAGTCTTGGTGGCAACAATTATACCTGTGCAGACATTTATGGAAATCCTGCACTAGAGGTAAGTTGTAATTGGTCACCAGTCCCTGGACCTACTGGCGCTAATGGTAATACTGGAATGCAAAATCAACCATGTATTCCTGTTACGGCTGGAGATAATATGATGCTTTATATCTCTAACTTTCTAGGTGGTGGATCAGGTGTTTCAATTGATATTGATCCACAAACAACGGCCAATATTTTCGACAATATTCCTCCAGCTTTATCTACATTAACTGATACTTCTGGAAACACTCCGGCAAATGCAATAATGTGCGGTACAGATCGATTGGAGTTGACCTTTACCGAAAATATTGACTGTTCAACATTCTTACCGACTGATTTAACATTGACCGGACCAAATGGGCCTGTTACAATTACTTCTGTTACTTCTGCTGCCTGTGCCGGTGGTTTTACTTTTGACAAGACTTTTATTATAGAAATTTCTCCAGGTCTTGGACCTGTCGGGAACTATGATTTAGCCCTAACCGGAAATGTTTCCGATCAATGCGGTAATCAGAATAATTTTAATTCGAATATACCAATAACAGTTATTCCTTATACACTAACAATGTCTTCTACGGACGCAGTTTGTGTATCTCCAAATGGATCTGCTACGGTCGTTCCAGATAGCGGCTTAGCGCCTTATAATTATGTTTGGAATGATCCTGGCGCACAAACATCGCCTACAGCAACAGGACTCACTCCTGGGAATTATGAGGTCACCGTAACGGATAATGCAGGATGTATTACGATTGACAATGTCACAGTTGGACAACAATTGGGAAATATGCCAAATCCTGTAGTAACCTCTTCAAACAACTCAAATTGCTTACAAAGCAATGATGGTGATGCAACTGTGGCTGGTACAGCAGGAAATACTCCCTACACATACAGTTGGCCAGCATCCACTGGAGTTGGTAACACGCCCACTGGAACTGGGCTCGCACCTGGGACATATGATGTTACGGTAACAGAAGCCACTGGTTGTGGTGATATTGTACAAGTTGTAATTGGGGACAATGGGCAAGCTCCAACTCTAGCTATTACGGCTTCAAGTAATGTAAGTTGTTCTACTGTCAGTGATGGTTCAGCAACAATTGGCGCCACA
>JALEGO010000041.1 GCA_022763165.1 Flavobacteriales bacterium | reverse complement strand
TCAGAAAGAAATTCATTCGTTGCCGCTACAATAAAGACGAAACTTTTTCGAATTGGTTGTCCTCTTTAAGCTTTTAAAAATACCGAATTCTCTCGTCTATTTTGATTTTTTTGCCCGAAATTATTTGGCTCGATAATAGCGCCCAGCCAAAAATTTGACTGGAAAATAAGAAGCAATGGTTCCGATGCCCAAAACTGTCAGAACTATGACTATGAAATCTGAGAAAATCAATTTTACCGGATAATATTCTACGATTACACCTTGCAGAGGAACAAGACCAATCTGCTGTTGAAGAATACAAAGAATAGCTCCCAATAATAGGCCTATCAGACAACCTATGATTGTAATTAAAAACCCTTCAAAAAAGAATATACGTTTAATCATTTTCAGATTAGCCCCCATACTTTTTAAGATTGCAATATCATCTTTTTTGTCTAGAATAAGCATTGTTATTGAGCCAACAAGATTAAAGGTGGCAATGGTCAGAATAAACGCCAAAATCAAAAACGAAATCCACTTCTCAGTTTTGTTTGTTTTAAAAATCAATTCGTTAAGTTCATATCTTGTTCGAATCTTAAAATCATCACTTAAAAGCTGATGTAGCTGCTCTTTAACCTTTTTTTCGTCTGCATTGGGTTCAAGACCTATTTCTAAAGCAGTGATTTCATCCTCATATTCAAGAAGATCTTTGGCAAAATCATATGAAGTCACTAAATACTTCATGTCAAAGTCTTGGTTGATTGCGAAAATTCCTGAGGGAATTATAGTAGAAATTTTAAAGGCATCATCTGGATTTGAAGCCCTGTATTTTCCATCTCTTTTTGCTGCGTATACACTTAAATATTGTAAAGACTCATCTATATATAGGGATAAGCTATAGGCAATACCATATCCCATAATCGCGTATTCGTAATTCTCATTTTGTAGGAGCATCTTCCCTTCGACAACCATGCTGTCTATTCCCGTCATTTGAACAAAATCAGACTCAACACCTTTGATGGTGGCAACCGATTCTTTATCACCATACTTCAGATAGCAAGTTTCTTCAATTGTTTTTATTACGTATTGAACTCCATCAATTTGCTGAATAGATGCTAACTGGGTGTCCTCGATAGTAAAGGTCTTTCCTATTGTTGTTTCGATTTTAATATCCGGATCAAAGGAACTGTACAGAGATTCTACCAATGAACCTAGTCCATTCAGTGCCGCTAGAACTACAAGCATGGCCATAGATCCTACAGCTACTCCTACAATAGAAATGATAGAAATAATATTTATTGCTGCAACCTTCTTTTTAGAGAAAATATATCGCTTTGCTATATAGAAGGGGAAGCTCATCCGTGCGAAGATAAAGCAGAATCAATTCAAAACTTTTGAATGTTCTTTTATTTGATCAACTAGCACCGTTTGTGCTTCTTCCGGAGTGGTAATTTTCACATAACTTCCACCACCCTTTTTGGCTATAGTTTGAAGGGATTCATATGTCGCAGCTCCATTTTTGATACCGACCACAGAAATTTTGATGCCCTTTCTTGAGTTCTTTTTAATAGTTGGAATCAATGAAGGATCATCTTGACCAATGTTAAACGCTCCATCGGTTATAATAATAACTTCATTATTTCCTCCTTGAATGTAATTTTCTTGAGCCACATCATAAGCCTTTTTGATTCCTTTACCACCGGCAGTAAACCCTTTTGCTTCGAGCTCCATAACAACCTCCTCAATTTTGTCCGTCTCGGAAGCCGAGGTGGATTCTAGCGCAACTCTTGTTTCGGTAGCATATGTCACAATCGCCATTCTGTCTACATCTCTTAATAAGTCTAGCAACTGAAAGGTCGCGACTTTCAATAGCTCTAATCGCTGTCTTTGTTTCATGGATGAAGAAATATCAACCAAGAAAACAATATTGTTTGGACTGAATAAGTCAGTAGAGAGCTTCCCAGATACCAGTTCCTCTTTTGGCTTTTCTGTTGTGTTGTTTTCAGCTACAGGTGGCGGTATTGCTCTTGTTTCTGTTTCCGTAGAATCAATTTTGACCTCAGTTGAAGTTCTCTTTTTAATTGGCTTAAGATAGACTTTGTAAATTCTTTGGTTTCTTCTTAACGGAACGGAAAATCGATTTAGTGGTTTAAAACCATCATGACTGCAGCTTACATATATGCTAGGACTGTTTTTACCATCGAAACCCAAAGTTCCTTTTTCATCAGTTGTTTTTTGCACCCCAGTCTGTCTTTCATAATTCAATGACATAGCAACACCAGGGATAATCTTCTTTGTTTCGTTGTTATAGACGATCAGAGTCAAAGGTTGAGATTCTGGCTCAGGAATTGGATCTGGTTTAGGGTCAGGTTTGACTTCAGGTTTAGGTTGATCTTCTTCACTTAGTGGTTCTAAAAAGATCTCTACAAACTCCTTCGAGTCTATTAAATCAACATGATGAGAGTGATCAAAATTATACCCCTCTGCCCTTGCGGTTACCCATATTTCATCATCATTATCTTTATCAATTACTTTGTTACTCTTATTGACCCACATTTGTCTTTGATTCGGACCTGTGCCCACAAATCTTTTTTCGCACTCCAAAACTACTCGTCCTTGGTCGTTTGTCCAGCCCCAAAAGTCATCTTTGAAGGATGCCAAATCATGTGATGAATAAACCGTGGCTCCTTTTATAGGTTTACGGGTTTGAGCATCCTTAACAATAACGCTTTTATTCCTGTTCAGACTGGCTCGAATATTGTGATCCCTTACCAATTCTAAAACAATGTAGTTGTTGTGGACACCAACGGCTTCTTTCTTACTTGCAGGCAGATATCCTGTATATCTGGCATCGAAAAAGTTCATGCCCTTAGTAAGTTCTTTTTTCACAATGCCTTTTCTATTTGTTCGGAAAGTGCTGATCGCATAGGGGTTCGTGTAAATATCAACTGCTGCTCCCATAATAGGTTCACCAGTCTCTTTGTCTTTAACCAAAACCGTTACCTCTTCATTCATCCTACTAGAGAGTGAGGAGTTGGAAAAATCTGGGCATGCGGTATTCCCTGTTTGATCAATAAAATTGGCTGTTCCAGATAATTTAAGGTTTAAGGGCTTATTACTAGAGCTTACAAAAACAGGCACCTTGTATGAGAATGCGCCCTTTTGAGCTGGGTTCACCTGAACCCTGATAAAAGCAGTTCCTCCGGGTTCAAGCGTTTTGCTAGAAAATTTGACAGTAGTTTGTTCAGTTTGGCCAGCCCTCAAAATATACTCCCTTTTACTACCTTGATTGACAACATTGAAGTCATGATATCTTTGATCTCCTTGATTAATTGCCCCAAAATTGAATGTGTTCTTTTCCACAACAATTTGAGAAGAGACCTGAATCCAAAACAACATAGGTAGCACTAAGAAACACCTTTCCATAGCCAGACTTACACATACTTTATGCCACAATCTCATTATTAAGGTCTATCTTTTATAAACGATTATTCAGGATCTTTCGTCTTTAATTTTGGAATTATCTGAGCCAATTCTTCAGAACATCCCCATGTTGTCTATCGTTGGCTAATCTTGGGGTTTTATTCTGCCCTCCTAATTTTCCGCGACTTTTCATAAAATTGATGAATCCACCTCTCTCAATGACCGAAATCTTCAGTGGTTGCAGAACATTCCCTTCAATGAGATCCTTATAATAAACATTAAGATTTTGCATTTCATCATCCAATTCCTTGGCAAAGAGTTTTAAGTCTTTGGGTTCATGGCTGAATTCAATAAACCACTCATGATATCCGTTTCCTTCTTTTGCATTGACTTTAGGACAAACATGAAAGTCCACTATTGAAGCGTCTGCAGCATCACAAGCTTTCATAATAGCACTCTCCACTTCTTGCGCTATAACGTGTTCACCAAAAGCCGAAGTATAATGCGCTACTCGCCCTGATACAACAATCTTGTATGGATCTTTAGACACAAATTTCACCGTATCCCCTATTGCATAACCCCAAAGGCCCGCATTTGTATTGAGGATTATTGCATAGTTTTCTCCGATTTCTACATCTTCCAAAGTGACTCTTGTGGGGTTTTCATTGTGAAATTCATTGACTGGCACAAATTCATAGAAAATACCTTGTTGCAAAATCAACAATAGTCCTTTATCATCTTGTGAATCTTGGAATCCAATAAACCCTTCAGAAGCTGGATAAACTTCAATGGAATCAACAGGCTCACCAATAAGCTCATTAAACTTTTTCTCATAAGGTTTAAAGTTTACGCCACCATGAACCATGAGTGAAAAATTAGGAAAAACCTCTCTAACTGTCTTTTTACCTGTGTATTCAATGAGTTTTTCAAAATACATCTGGACCCAGGGTGGAATCCCACTGATTAACGTCATATCTTCATTAACCGTTTCCTTGACAATCGCTTCTACCTTGCTCTCCCAATCATCGATACAATTTGTTTTGAAGCTTGGCATTCGGTTTTTCGTAAGATACTTTGGGACATGGTGCGCAACGATGCCAGAAAGCCGACCAGTCAAAACATCTCCCGTTTTCTCGAGAGAAGGATTGCCTTGCAAAAAAATCATCTTCCCATTTACGAACTGATTTCTTTTCGTCTCTGTGATGTAATTTAATAAAGCATTTCGTGCACAATTAATGTGGTTGCTTATGGAGTCCTTAGTTATTGGAATGTATTTCGCACCTGATGTAGTGCCAGAGGTTTTACAAAAATATATCGGCCGCCCTTTCCATAGCACATCAGATTCTCCATCTATAACCCTTTGTATATAGGGCTTAATCTGTTCATAATCCCGTATTGGAATGTTTTTTTTGAAGTCGGAATAGCTTTTTATAGACTTAAACCCATGATCTTTGCCAAAAGCAGTATTCATACCACCCCTTATCAATTCTCTCATAACTTTTTCTTGAGTCTGAAAAGGTTTGGAACTCCAGTTTTTGGTGTTAAGATGAACCATTTTGGCGAACGGCTTACTCAAAAATGACTTTAAACTCATTAAAAGCTAGAAATGGATATTCCAAAAATAGTCAAATAGTGTTAACCTTAGATTTCTTTCTGAGCAATCTCTTTCTGTGAAACAGAAAGATCACGAAGGCTGGTGTTCCAAAGACAAACATTAATACAATCCAAGCCCAAGGGTTGAAACGCAAAATTTTGGACTCTTTAAATACCCACACGGATAGAATAACAAAAATAGCTACTAAATCAAATATAGCGTAAACTATAATAGGGTCTTGAAAGACCTTTTGAATACTGGATTGAGCGAAACCCAATCCGTTTCTATCAAAAGCGACCCACAATGTCAAAGATCCAAAAATGCCGAAGACCAATAGCAGGAGAATCAAAAGTCTTTTTTCAGTGTTGTCCATCCAGTAAACGAATTTCTTGATTTTTTTAAAAATTAAGTGATCGATATAAAATAATTAACATCTTTGCGCTGGCTTAGGGTAAATTACTTCTTCATGATATTAAAAAAATGTGACTGGTTCATTCCAGTAAGTATGTCCTGCCTTGGGTTTTTATTATCTACATCTTTCTCTTTGCATTCACAAAATGTTGGTATAAACAACGATGGTTCCGCACCCGATCCTAGTGCAATTCTCGATTTGAAATCAACAACTCAGGGAATATTATTACCACGGATGACTTCTGCTCAACGAAATGCCATTGCCAACCCACAAAGTGGCCTTACTGTTTATGATACTGATGCAAATGCAATCTTTATGAACGTTGGCACCTCTGGATCACCAAATTGGGCTAAAGGCCTAACATCAACAAATGCTGGAGATGATATTTGGTCAAAGTCTGGAAACTCGTCTACCAATCCAACTTCAGACTTTATAGGTACAACAGACAACACAGATTTTGTCATTAGATCTAACAATAATGAAAGACTCAGAATCAAATCTACTGGCGAGATAGGCGTTGGAACAACCAATCCTGGAGGTGCGTTTGAAGTAAACTCAACTACTGGTGGGTTTATTCCTCCTCGAATGACCACAGCACAAAAAAATGCCATTACAGCTGTAGATGGTATGATCGTATGGGATACGGATTTAAATTGTTTATCATTTTTTGGAAATAGTTCATGGAACTGCTCAGCTGGTGTTCAAGACTCCTCCGCATTTACTATTGGAGTGGGTGCTGCGTGTTCTCAAATCCAAGTAAATGGTGATTATTCTATAGGTGATGTTTTGACAGCATCTAATACTGTTGAACTTGAAATTAACGTAAGTGCTACAGGCCAATACACAATTGAAACTGATCAACAAAATGGTTATAGTTTTTCCAAATCGGGAAGTTTTACTCAAACGGGCATACAAACGGTGGAGCTCGTGGGTGTTGGGACACCTATTGCAGCAGGCACAAACAACTTTACGGTCAGCTCACCTAAATCCGGAACAGGATCATGTACATTTAGTGTGACCATTCCCTATTCTCTAGAATTTCATGCGACAAACGCTGACACTTTACAAGTACGTTTGAACAGTAACTCTGGACAAGGTTATTCAGTTGATTGGGGGGATGGGACGGTAATAACCTATTCAGAAGCTGCTACAGGGCAACATATTTATTCCAGCAATTATACTGGGGATATCAAGATTTTTGTTGATGATTCTGCAGCTGTAATCGATTTTGAAGCAAGTGGTGAATTTGATTTTAACTTAAGCCAAATCAATCAATTTAAAAATCTTCAGACTTTAGTTCTTGGTCTATCGAATTCAGTGACTGGAAACCTCTCTAGTTTACCAAATACTATTGTTTTGCTGAGTTTAGGAGGAAACAATACGACAAGCGGGACTATGTCTAGCCTGCCAGCCGGTCTTTTATATTACTATAATTATGGCAACAACACCACATCAGGTAGCATTGCAGATTTACCAAGTGGTTTACTTGGGTACTATAACCAAGGCAATAACTCCGTAAGCGGAAGTATAGCATCTTTGCCTTCTTCCATTGCTCAATTTTCAATAGGAGGCAGCAATACTACTTCTGGGGATATTTCTTCCTTACCATCATCAATTGCAACATTTGTTAACGAAGGAAGCAATACCACATCTGGTGATATTGCCAACCTACCCAATACCTTGAGTACTTTTGTCAATATTGGCAATAACACCACTAGTGGTGACATTAAACATTTACCCTCAAATTTGACCACATACATTAACCAGGGTCAATCTAACACGACTTACTCGGGAGGAAAAACAAGCTTCCCTTTTTACTTTCAACAAGAATCGACCAACGGGCTTTCTACCCTGGAAGTTGATACCCTTTTGAACGATTATGCTGCTATCACTTGGACTAATGTCTCAGGAACTATTGATTTAGCTGGAAGCAACCAAGCAAGATCGGTTGCCAGCGATGCCGCAGTAACTTCATTGACTACGGCTGGATTTACAATATCAACAAACTAAAAACATAAGTGCAAGAGTTATTTACATTGATTACCTTCGTATAAAACTATTTCCATGTATACCGGATTACTTCATTTACACTCT
>JALEGO010000393.1 GCA_022763165.1 Flavobacteriales bacterium | reverse complement strand
GATGCCGTTCCTATCCCGGCTAGGGCAGAGTAGATGTATTTCGCATGGTTTATGTTTACAAATATTGAGCAATGCAGATATTTTCAAAAACTATATCTCACGTTGAAGCTGGATAATAATATCATATTGTGTTCCCAATAGGTGCGTCCATAGAAGCGGCCATCCGGTCTATGTGTTCTGCAACAAGTTACAATTTCCTGATAACTCAAAAGACTAGCTCCTACGGTCAAAATTACTCTATTATGTTTTTCAAATTTAAAATTTGTACCAATGTTCCATGAAAGATACAATGAGGGAGAATGAGGCGACTCCTGTATTGATCCATTAAGCTCCTGAAAAGTAATTCCACATTTTATGTTGGAAGATAATCCCCAGGTTTTAATTTTGTTCGAGTTTAATTGTACGATTAAATAGGTAGGAAATAATTCGAGGTAAAAGTTTGTTGTATAACCCCCTCCCATACCAAAACTAAGCCTTTTATTATTTCTATTTTCAATTAAAATATCACCATGATAGGAAACATAAGTCCAATCAAAATCAGTATGAATACCTGGACCAAGCTGGCCTGCTAACCTATATTTTCCTGATGTAATTATCGAATCTTTAGAAATTCCTTGAAGACAGATGAAGGAACAAATTGCAAACAGCAGCTTTTTCACGGGACTTTGATTTGAATACAAATCTCCATATTCGTTCATAATATTTAAAAAAAATGGGGGGTCATTAATAGGTTCAGAACAGATCGATTGTGGATACTAAAGAGGATAAATTGTTCTGGCATAGGTCCTTTATCAATGTTTTCAATTGCTCTTAGCTTCGTTCCGATGCAAGCATCTCACTTGCTTTGCAACCGACCGCCCAATTTAGCTTTCTTAGTAAAGCGCTAAGGATTGCAGCGATATCCTTTTGGTAAAGAAAGTGCTAGGTTCTCGAGCTCAGTCGAGAGACCGTTCAATCCTGTCGGTCTCTTGACTGAGCTCGAAAACCTTTCAGACTAGAAACCAAAAGATAAAGCGGAAAGCCTGGCGTAAACTCGAGACTTCGAGCTTGAGCAGCGCCCAAATCAAAAAAAATCATCAGACTTGTTAATTTCTTTCTAAAACTGTTCAAAATCCAAGAAAAATCCTTTATTAACAGTCATTTCGTGAGTATTTTACTTGAATAGATCGATGCAGGTCTTTCAGAAATTTATAATTTTACTCTACTCGAGCAAATTCAATGGCTGAAGCTACTTATAATGAAGATAATATACGTTCCCTCGATTGGAAAGAGCACATCCGATTCAGGCCTGGTATGTATATTGGTAAATTAGGTGATGGATCTACCCCTGATGATGGTATCTACATACTTATTAAAGAAATTGTGGATAACAGCATTGATGAATATGTTATGGGGCATGGTCGTACCATTGACATTTCAATCAAGGATAATGTCGTGAGGGTTAGAGATTATGGAAGGGGCATTCCTTTAGGCAAAGTAATTGATTGTGTTTCTAAAATCAATACTGGGGCTAAATACGACACCAAAGCTTTTAAGAAGTCGGTTGGTCTAAATGGTGTTGGAACCAAAGCCGTAAATGCTTTATCATCATATTTTAGGGTTGATGCATTTCGAGATGGTAAAACGAAAGCAGCTGAGTTCTCCCAAGGAAACATTACCGAGGATATTGATGTTCAAGAAACTTCGAAAAGGAAGGGAACCAAGTTTGAATATAGAGCTGATACTGAAATATTCGGAAACTATACTTATAAATTCGATTACATCGAAAAGATGTTGTGGAATTATGCCTATCTAAATCCGGGTTTGACCATCAACTTCAATGGAAAGAAATTCTTTTCAGAAAATGGTTTGTTAGATCTGCTCACCAAAAAAATAAATCAAGAGGAAATCCTATATCCAATCATTCACCTAAGAGGTGAAGATATTGAAGTAGCACTTACCCACAGCAGCAGAGCGTATGGTGAGGAATATTTCTCTTTTGTCAACGGACAACATACCACCCAAGGAGGAACGCATCAAGGAGCTTTTAGAGAAGCTTATGTAAGAACCATCAAAGATTTTTATGGTAAAGATTATGATGCAGTAGACATTCGATCCTCCATCGTTGCAGCTGTCAGTGTTAAGGTTATTGAACCCGTCTTCGAATCACAAACTAAAACTAAACTTGGCTCAACAGAAATAGAACCAGGAGGTCAATCTATGAGAGCTTTTGTCCTGGATTTCCTGAAAACGGAATTAGACAATTTCTTGCATAAGAACCCTAAAGTAGCCGAAGAATTACAGAAGAAAATACTCCGTGCTGAAAAGGAAAGAAAGGAACTTTCTGGGATCAGAAAACTCGCTCGAGAGCGTAGTAAGAAAGCGAATCTCCACAATAAGAAACTCAGAGATTGCAGAATTCATTACACAGACCAAAATAAAGAACGTCATTTAGAAACTACTCTTTTTATTACTGAGGGTGATTCAGCAAGTGGCTCTATTACAAAGTCCAGAGACCCAAATACGCAAGGGGTATTCAGTTTAAGAGGAAAGCCTTTGAACTGTTACGGCCTCACTAAAAAGGTGGTTTACGAAAATGAAGAATTCAACCTTTTGCAAGCTGCATTGGGCATAGAAGATGGTATGGATAATCTTCGCTATAGAAACATTGTTATTGCTACGGATGCTGATGTAGATGGAATGCACATTAGACTTTTACTGATTACTTTCTTTCTGCAATTCTTTCCAGATCTCGTAAGAGCAGGACATTTGTACATTTTAGAAACACCCCTGTTTAGGGTAAGAAATAAAAAAGACACTTATTATTGCTATACCGAACAAGAAAGGGTTGATGCAATGCAAAAAGTTGGTAAAAATCCAGAAATAACGAGATTCAAAGGACTAGGCGAAATTTCTCCGAATGAATTTAAACTATTCATTGGAGATGATATGAGGTTAGAGCCCGTATTGCTCGCGGAAGATAGTTCTATAGACCAATTGCTATCCTTTTATATGGGTAAAAATACTCCTGATCGACAAAGATTTATAATTGATAATTTAGTAGTTGAAAAAGATTTAGAAGCAGCTTCATAATATGAGCGAAGAGCAGTCAGAAGATAACGAAGATTTAGAAAGAGACGAGGATTTTGACAATTCTGAAGATACTTCAGAAGAAGAAGATCAGATACTCCGTGTTTCTGGAATGTATAAGAATTACTTTCTAGATTACGCATCTTACGTAATTCTTGAGCGTGCTGTTCCTATGCTTGAAGATGGGTTGAAGCCCGTTCAGAGAAGAATTCTACATTCCATGCGAGAAATGGAAGATGGTCGTTACAACAAAGTTGCCAACGTCATTGGAAATACGATGAAGTATCATCCTCATGGCGATGCGTCTATTGGCGATGCCATGGTCCAACTCGGACAAAAAAACCTGTTAATAGATACCCAAGGTAACTGGGGTAATATTTTAACTGGAGATCGATCGGCTGCGCCAAGATATATTGAGGCAAGACTGTCCAAATTGGCTTTGGAAATTGTATTCAGTCCGAAGGTAACAGAATGGCAATCTTCCTATGATGGTAGAAACAAGGAACCCATTACATTTCCAGTAAAATTTCCCTTATTACTAGCTTTAGGAGTTGAAGGTATTGCCGTTGGTTTGGCCTGCAAGATATTGCCTCACAATTTTATTGAGCTTATTGATGCATGTGTTGCGTATCTGAGGGGAAGATCTTTCAGTTTAGTACCTGACTTTCCAACTGCAGGGATGGCAGATTTTACAAATTATAATGATGGCATTAGGGGAGGGAAAGTTCGTGTAAGAGCTAAAATAAATCAGCTGGACAAGAAAACATTAGTAATTACCGAAATCCCATTTTCCACAACGACCACTTCATTGATCGAGTCTATTCTTAAAGCCAATGACAAGAATAAGATTAAGGTCAAAAAGATTGAAGACAATACTGCCGAGAATGTGGAGATTTTTGTTCATCTGCCTTCAGGAGTTTCACCTGACAAAATGATAGATGCACTTTACGCATTTACGGATTGTGAAGTTTCTATTTCTCCTAATTTCTGTGTAATAGAAAATGACACACCTGTTTTTATAGGTATAAAGCAAATGCTTAAACGTTCCGCTGATGCTACAGTGGAGTTGCTTAAGGGTGAATTAAGAATTAAAAAGGCCGAATTAGAGGAGTCTTGGCATTTTGCTTCTTTAGAAAAGATCTTTATAGAAAAAAGAATTTACCGAGATATTGAGGAGTGTGAAACTTGGGAGGCTATTTTAGAAACAATCCATAAGGGTTTAAAGCCTCATGTGAAGCATTTACTGAGAAAAGTTACTGATGAAGATGTAACAAGATTAACAGAGATTAGAATCAAGAGGATATCCAAGTTTGACTCTTTCAAAGCAGACGAGCTGATCAAGAAATTAGAGGAACAAATAGCTGAGGTTCAGAATCACTTGGATAACATCATCGATTATGCTGTAGATTACTTCAAAAATCTCAAAAAGAAATACGGGGAAGGAAGAGAGCGGAAGACAGAAATCAAGATTTTCGATAATATTGAAAGAACTAAGGTAGCCGTTGCTAATGCTAAGTTGTATGTAGACCGAAAGGAGGGATTTATTGGTACAGGGTTGAAAAAATCCGAATCTGAATTTGTATGTGATTGCTCTGATATTGATGATATCATTGTCATTCGTAAGGATGGTAACATGATGGTTTCTAAAATCAGTTCAAAATCATTTGTAGGAAAGGATATCTTGCATGTAGCTGTTTGGAAGAAAGGCGATAAGAGGACAGTTTATAACATGATCTATCGTGATGGTAAAAGAGGTAATTGTATGATGAAAAGGTTCTCAGTTACTTCAATTACTCGTGATAAGGAATATCCTCTAACAAAAGGTACGGCAGGATCTGAGATACTTTATTTGACTGCCAATCCGAATGGAGAAGCCGAAACCCTGTCAATAGCTCTAAAACCAGCTCCAAAACTGAAAAAGTTAAAATTTGAATTGGATTTTGCTGAATTGGGAATCAAAGGACGTGGTGCTCAAGGTAACATTCTGACGAAAAACGCAATCAAGAAAATTGAAGTTAAGGAGCATGGTGTTTCTACCCTTGGAGCCAGAAAAATCTGGTTTGATGATACCGTTCAGCGATTGAATGTAGATGGTAGGGGTGAGCTCTTGGGAGCTTTCGCAGGAGATGATAGAATTTTGACGGTATCACAATCTGGATATTATAAGCTTTTAACATTTGACCTTTCCAACCATTTTGATGAAGATCTGATTATTATTGAGAAGTGGAATCCTAAAAAACCCTTGTCCGTGATTTATTATGATGGGTCAAAGGGTCAGTATTTTGTAAAACGTTTTTTAGTTGAGAAATCAGATAAGCCAGTAACGTTTATCAGCGAACATGAAGGCTCTCATTTGGAAATTGCAAGTTCGGATTGGTTACCGCAGGTTGAAGTAAAGTTTGGTAAGGTTAAAGGCAAAGAACGACCTACAGAAACTGTGAAATTGGAAGAGTTCATTTCTGTTAAGGGACTGAAGGCACAAGGAAATAGATTGAGTACACATAAAATCAAAAACATTGATTTATTAGAGCCTCTTCCATATGAAGAGGAGTCCAATGAACATGCCGCTTCCAATGACCCAAAAGATGAGGCTGAGGAAGTGCCTTTGGAAGTTGTCGAGCAAAAGGACGAGTCATCCAAAGTAGATGAGCAGAAAAAGGATGTAAAAGGAGTGGCTGCAGATGAGAAAAAAGAACCTTCAGG
>JALEGO010000392.1 GCA_022763165.1 Flavobacteriales bacterium | reverse complement strand
TTCACCGGAATTAAGGTTATCGATTTGATTGAGCCTTATGCCAAAGGAGGAAAGATTGGTTTGTTTGGAGGAGCAGGTGTTGGTAAAACGGTACTGATTCAAGAATTGATTAATAACATCGCAAAAGGACATGGTGGTTTATCTGTTTTTGCAGGTGTTGGAGAAAGAACTCGTGAGGGAAATGATCTCTTAAGAGAGATGATTGAATCTGGGATTATTCAATACGGTGATGAGTTCATGGAGTCCATGGAAGCCGGTGGTTGGGATCTTTCAAAAGTGGATAAAGAAAAACTAAAAGATTCAAAAGCAACATTCGTGTTCGGTCAAATGAATGAGCCTCCTGGTGCAAGAGCGAGAGTGGCGCTTTCAGGATTGACTTTGGCAGAATACTTTAGAGATGGAGATGGTGAAGGAGCTGGGAAAGACATTCTTTTCTTTATCGATAACATCTTTAGATTTACGCAAGCTGGTTCTGAGGTTTCTGCCCTTCTAGGAAGGATGCCTTCAGCGGTGGGTTATCAGCCTACTTTGGCTTCTGAGATGGGTGCGATGCAGGAAAGAATTACTTCTACTAAGAAGGGGTCTATTACATCTGTACAAGCAGTTTATGTACCTGCAGATGATTTGACGGATCCTGCTCCTGCTACGACATTTGCTCACTTGGATGCTACTACGGTACTTTCTAGGAAAATTGCTGAGCTTGGTATTTATCCTGCTGTGGATCCTTTGGATTCTACATCTAGAATCTTGACACCAGAAATCGTTGGTGATGAGCATTACGATACTGCTCAAAAAGTTAAAGAAATTCTTCAACGTTATAAAGAATTGCAAGACATCATTGCGATTCTCGGAATGGATGAGTTATCTGAAGAAGATAAGTTAGTGGTGCATAGAGCAAGAAGGGTACAACGTTTCTTATCACAACCTTTCCATGTTGCAGAGCAATTTACTGGATTGAAAGGGGTCTTTGTTGATATTCAAGACACAATTAAAGGTTTCAACATGATCTTAAATGGTGAAGTTGATGAGTATCCTGAAGCGGCCTTCAACTTGGTAGGAACCATTGAAGAAGCCATAGAGAAGGGTAAGAAAATGCTTGCTGAATCTTAATTGATAAGCTTATGATGACTTTAAGTATTTTGTCTCCTGATGAAGAGTTGTTCAATGGAGAAGTAAATTACGTTCAGTTTCCAGGAAAAGACGGTTCTTTTGGCGTGCTAAAAGATCATGCTCCTATTGTCTCATCTTTGACAAAGGGAACATTATTGATCAAAGACACAAACAATCAAGAACAAACATTTGAGATTTCTGGGGGAGTTGTTGAGGTAATGCAGAATAAGATCATAGTGCTAGCTGATTAGCCTAAGACTTCTAATAAAACTTTTAAAAACCCGTTTCTTTTGAAGAGCGGGTTTTTTAATTTTAATCGAAAGAATTTTTATGCTGCGTCTATTTGTCCTTTCATTAATCTTTCCATTTCTTGGTGTAGCGCAGCCATTTCCTTGTGGTACCAAGATAAGTAAAGAGCAATTTCAGCTAATTCAGCAAACCCCAAAAGATCTTGTCCTCACCGAAGACACTTTTCTAATACCTATTAAGGTTTTTGTGGTTATAAATGAGTTTGGGAATGCTGTTGTGGACTCGAATCAGATATACAGTGAGGTTGATTCAGCCAACTATTTCTTTAAAAATGCTAAAATTCAATTTGAAGTTTGTCAATTGACACATATTCCAAATCCACAATTGGCGATTTTTGACAGCCCTGAGGAAGAGGATATCATTTCTAGCTATGGAGAAGATGATCGCACTATCAATTTATATTATGTAGAGGAGTTATATTTAGATGGTACTAGGGTATGTGGGTTTGCCTATTTCCCGCCTGGTGAAAGTCGCATTTTTATTGATGCTACCTGCGCGAATCTCGCAAATACTTTGACGCATGAACTCGGCCACTATTTTGGACTTCTGCATACACATGGTTTGTCAAATGTTAATAGAAGTTTAGAGCTAGTAGATAGAAGTAATTGTAGTGAAACAGGTGATAACATTTGTGACACTCCGGCCGACCCAATCCTTATTGATAAGGTTAATAATAATTGTGATTATACTGCTGGAGAATTGGACTGGAAAGGGCAGCCTTACGAACCCATGACCCGCAATATCATGGCTTATACCAATCCATTTTGTTCTGATACATTGACAAACGGGCAATACCAATTCATTCGAAATGCATTATTTCGTTTTGGTAGGGTAGACTATTCCTGTACTCCAGATAATCAAGTGTTCGATGAAACTAAAATCAACTTTGTTAAACCCAATCCTATTGCTCAAGACTTTATTGTGGAAGTAGTTTTGGCTCAAGAAGGACGGGCAGACTTGTCTATTTATGATACAAAAGGCGTTCGCATTGCTAGATTATTCAATTCAGAATTGCCAGCTGGTAAACACAAAAAATATATCAATCACATCAGTGGACTTACTCGAGGATTGTATTTTCTTTCCTTAACAACCGAAAATCACATTTCATATAAACCTATTTTATTTTGGAATTAATCAAAAGAGAACCAATTTTCCGATGTGTTCCTCGTTTTTGGCTTTTATTTTATAAAAATAAATTCCGGTTTCGTAATTCTGTAATTGAATAGTTCCTATGTTCTGTTGAGATTCTTTCTTAAAAACCAGTGCTCCACTAGTATTGTATAATTCAAACTGCGAAATAGAAGCTGTAAGGTCAAGATTTAGAAAACCATTTGAAGGGTTTGGGTAAATAAGCTCTTTCTTTTTAGGGTGTTGAATGTTTGATGTAACGATGATCAATTCTGAAGCTCCTGCATCAGGCATATTGTCACGATGATTTCCCATGAGGTCTATATCCATTGGTAGATTGGTTAAATGATTTGCGCCCCAATTAATAAACGGGGCATGCGCGTCTGGTATCCAGTCCAAAGTATCTGAGAAATGATGGGGTGCATGGATGTGAGAAGTGTAATTTCCAGTATCAGTATAATGTGCGTGCAAATAAGATTCAATAAAGCTTTTATTTGAATCAGGGTAGAAGCTTCCTTGTGGTGAAAGTATAAGATTATTGAAAATGAGAGATGAATCTCCTTGATATCCGGGTTCAAAGGCGAAAGTAATGCCGTTGTTAATTGGCTCAATTATGGTGTTGTGAAAAACATTAAGGTTTGAGCCGTATGACCACCATCGGTTCTGACCTCCCCATATAGCAATCCCATCACCTCCTCTGGGGGCACTGGATAAGTTATTTTTTCCTGGTCTTATAATTACATTGTTGTAAATGTTGGAGTTGCCATTGCCTTGATAAAAGATTCCTGGACCATGACCATCAATTATTTTGTTGTTATAACAGTCACATCGACTGCCTGGGTTTATCATGATGCCACTCTGTTGTCCTGAAACATTGGCTTTGCTATCAGCACGTATTATGTTTCCATAAACTTGACAGTTTGAATGTGCGCTTCCAACTTGAATACCGTCCCAACCTGTATGTTCAACGATATTGTTTCTGATGGTTACATTTTCTAATAAATGATCATTGCTAACATGATAGAAAGAGCTGCCTATGTACATGCCTTCAGTGTTGATGTCATGAATATAGCAATCATGAATATCAAGCCCAGAAAGCAGGAAATCGTTTCTATTGAGATTCGATTTGACTTTAATCCCAGTATTGCAATTTTTAATTTCAATATTGGAAATCTCTATGCCAGAGCTTCCGTTAAGAAACCTCAGTCCTTCTGCTATGTAATTACCATCAATAGTGATCCCATATGTGCCGGTTCCAGCTAACTTTATATTAACGCAATTGTAAAAATCTAAACAATAGTTGTTCTGAGACGAAATCTCTACTGGTCCATTGTGATTACTAACATATATAGGATTTTGAGCGGTTCCTGAATAATCCCATATGCTCAGTTTTCCCCGATTCCCATTCATTAAATAAATGGTGTCTCCTGGATTTAAGGGGTATTGGGATGCCTTAATAACATTTGTGGTGCTACTTACATAGAGTATGTTAGCATCAGACTTCACATAAAAAAATGAAAGCAAACAGAAAACGAAAAAACAGGAGAGCTTCATGTGCGGAGATGCGATATTATATTCTGAATTAATAAAAAAATGAGATGCTATCCAAATAAAATTTATTCTCAAAGCAATTTTGGTTACTTTAGATGTTATGCCGAGTGAAGAATGGTTAAAAACATTAGAGAAAAAGAAAAGTCTCTTGAATGCTCCAAATGACTTCAATGAGTATTTTTCGAATGATAAATTATTTGGTCGAAAACTACACAAGCTGGAGATAGGTGACTTGAAAGTGCCAACAGGGAAATTGTTGGTTTGCGATCCATTAGCTCATCTAAGAAAGGAAGTCGAGCCTTATTATGTGCAAGTTACGCCTGGAGAATACCCAATTACCGTTTTGGTAGTTGAGGTTGAAGAGGATCATTACCGCTATGTCGCTGTCAAAGTAAAGTTTACCCAAGAACTGGCTGTTGAGTATTCAGAAGCTCTTGTGGGAAGTGAGGATTTAAACAATCTTGAAGAAGGCGATTATTTTGGATTTGGAGTGGATGCGGGTTTGGCCACAATTATCGATGAAAAGACGAGAGATGAATTCTGTTATTTCAGAAATGAATGGGAGAAAAAGAATAAAGGAGCAAATATTTATGATGACTATTTCGCTAGTGAATTCAAGAAAAGTTTCAACGAGAATCCTGTCTTTCAAAGAGATGCTGGAGATTGGATTAATTTTAAAATCCCAAATACCGATTTGAACATCCCAATGATTCAAAGCGGTTTTGGAGATGGAGTTTATCCTGCCTATTTTGGTTTTGATAAGGATGGAATGCCTGCGGATTTAGTGGTTCAGTTCATAGATCTTGAACTGACATTTACAGAGGAATAATATAATATTTGTCATCAACCGAACTTTTTGCGTTAAAAGGGATTATAATGGGCTTTTTTTAGTTCATTAAGCTTAATTTTGCCTCTTAAATCAATAGTATGTCCAATTACTTAGAAACAACCAAAGATGTTTATAGAGACGCAGCCTTGACACCAGATGTAGGTCTTTGTTGTACAACGAATCCCGTATGGAAATTCCCTGGCCTCGAGATTCCAACCATAATGCAAGAAATGAATTATGGTTGTGGAAGTACTGTAAATGCTGGTGATCTTGTGAATAACCCGACCGTGTTGTATGTTGGGGTAGGTGGAGGAATGGAACTGCTTCAATTCGCTTATTTTTCAAGGAAAAAGGGCGGAGTAATAGGTTTGGATGTGGTAGATGAAATGCTAGAGGCGAGTCAGAAAAACATGTTGGAAGCCGAACAGATGAATGATTGGTTCAATAAGGATTTTATCGATTTGAGGAGAGGAGATGCTCTGAATTTACCAGTTGAAGATGAGTCAATTGATGTGGCTGCTCAGAACTGTTTATTTAACATCTTTAAAGTTGAAGATTTGAAGCTTGCTCTTAAGGAAATGTATAGGGTTTTAAAGCCTCATGGTCGTTTGGTTTTGTCAGATCCTACATGTGAAGATGAGATATCAGAAGAATTGAGAAATGATGAAAAATTAAGGG
>JALEGO010000391.1 GCA_022763165.1 Flavobacteriales bacterium | reverse complement strand
CAAGTGTTTGGGTTAAATCTGGAGTGCTGGAAAGATTCATTTCCAAGGATTGAAGATTCGGTTGATTACACAAAATTTCAACAGAATTACTCTTTTGCTTCACTTCCACACCCAGTACTCTGTAATAATCTGCAATTTTGGAATCTCCTTGAATTGAATCCAATTTCAAACCTATTAATTTAATGGTGACTCCAGGAAATAGCAAAGCCACATTAAACCAATAAGACGCTGATGACCAATCGCTTTCAATATTGTAACGAGTGCTATGAAACCTTTGTTCCTCTATTCTAAGAAGGTTATTCTCATGTATGATTTCTATACCAAAAAGCCGCATTAGCTCAATGGTCATTTCAATATATGAACTTGATACTTGATCTGACGGATAGTGAATAGTTAAGCCCCCCGGAACTTTAGGAGCAATCATCAGTAAAGATGATATAAACTGACTACTCATATGACCTGGCAAGCTTAAATTGGCCGCCTTTAACTCTCCTGACTTAACTTGAAGCGGAGGAAACTCTGGTTCGTTTAAATAATTTATTTCTGCGCCAATTGCTCTTAAACATTCAACTAAATGTCCAATTGGCCTTTCATGCATTCTATTTGTACCAAGAATGATGGTCGCTTCATTTTTTAAAACAGCTAAGGATGTCAAAAAGCGCATTGCTGTTCCAGCATCTTGGACATTCCACTCACTGGCACTAAAATTTTTCAATACTTCGCGAACTATTTTGGTATCATTTGATTCCGAAATACCAGATATAGATGAACCTCCACCCTCCAGGAAATCTAATATCAAGACTCGGTTACTAATGCTTTTTGACCTGGGCAAATCAACCTCAAATACTTTTGGAGTCGTTGTCGGTCTTTCAACTAATAATTCCATTGGCAGCGTTAGTGAGCAAATGCTCTATCGTAAAATTCAAGTGACTCAAGTATATCTTCTTCCGAACAATTCACATTAATCTCGGCATCACCTATACCTTTCAACAGAGTAAAATTGTTTCGTATTCCAACATTTTTTTTGTCATTGTGAATCATTTCAAGAACAAAATCATAGTGATTTATCAAAGGATAATAGTCAAAGTTTTTCGAAAAAAAGGCTATCATGTCTTCTATTGATGATATATCCAAGCCTAGGTTCTTATAACTCAAATAAGACTCACAAATGATTCCAATCGCTACCGCTTCTCCATGTAGCAAAGGCCTAAAATCCGCGACTAGAGAAGCCGATTCGATCGCATGACCAATGGTATGACCAAAATTGAGCAACCTTCTCTGGGCCTTATCCTCAAAATCCTGACTCACCACTTGGTGTTTGATTTCAACGGATTGCCTAATCCAGTGAATCAATTGTTCTTCCTCTAAATTTTTAAAGGTAAATTGATCTCGAATATTCTCCCATAAATCTCTGTCTTTGATCAAACCATGCTTACAAAGTTCCACGAGACCGGAAAGAAAATGTCTTTTCTCTAATGTCTCCAAGAACTGTGTAGATATAAATACGGCTTGTGGTTCTCTGAAAACTCCAATAGAATTCTTATGAGAGCCAAAATTTATCCCCACTTTACCTCCAACAGATGCGTCCACTTGAGAAAGCAAAGTGGTCGGCACATTTATAAAAGGAATTCCTCTTTTATAAGTGGATGCAACAAAGCCCCCGAGATCACCAATTACACCCCCTCCCAAATTGATTAAAATGGCATCTCTACTTACTTTGTAAGAAATCAGTGTTTCCCAAATACTAGAAGCAATCTCCAAGGATTTATTATGTTCTCCACTTTCTACCTGAACAATCTCGGCTTTTGAAAGACTAGAGGAACTTTGATCAATCAGAGGCAAGCAATACTTCTCTGTATTTTCATCAACAATAACCAACTTTTCATGGTTTTTGTAATGTTCATTAAGATAGGCATCCAAATACTCGATGCAGTCGAAATCAACGTAAACATTATAGTTTCCGACATTGATTATAGAGTCATTCGCAATTTCACTCATCATTCACATTCACAATTAAGGTTTGAAGATAGTGAAACCCTATCCAGGACTGCAAAATCATCGAACTGACTTAAAACTAATTCTTGAAGGCTTCCGCTTTCAAAGGACAAAACATATTGTTTTGGCACCTTGCGAACCTTACTCTTATCAAATTCAACCTCACCCTTTGGAATCAATGTTTTAATCGAATCGATGGGCATTTCAGCACATAAAAATTGGCATTTTGCTTGTTTGCTAAATTCAATCTCCCCCTCCAGAAGTTTGGTTTTTACTCTGTTTGATGGAAGCCAGCCCAATAAATTTCGGTCTTTGTCTTTTAAAAGAAGAAAGTAAACGATGAACATCCCCCAAATTACAGAGACTGCGTAAATGGTAAACCTTCTTAACATTTTAGAAAGCCGCGATCAAAAGGTTAATGTCCTGACATGGCAGATTGAGCGTCTTACCTAGATATTCATTGGTAAGAACCCCTTTAAAAATGTACACTCCATTTCTAAATCCAGTGCTTTTTCTTAGATAGTTTCCAGCCCCTCCAACTTCACCGATATTAATTAAAATAGGTGCGAAAATATTACTCAATGCACATGAAGCAGTTCGTGAAACTCGAGAAGCAATGTTGGTAACACAATAATGGGTAACACCATACTTCTTGAATACAGGAGCCTCCAGCGTTGTCACTTCTGATGTTTCAAAACAGCCACCTTGATCGATACTTACATCAACGATCATAGACCCCTCTTTCATCTCCCCTACCATTTCCTCAGTAACAATGCATGGAGTTCGTCCCTTTGGTGCTCTAATAGCCCCAATTACGACATCTGCTCTTTTGAGCGCTTTGATAAGATCTTTTGGTTGAAGTGTAGAAGTAAAAATTCGCTGATCTAAGGAATTCTGCAACCGATTTAGTTTGTAAATAGAATCGTCAAACACCTTAACAGAAGCTCCGAGTCCTAATGCAGCTCTACAAGCAAACTCAGCTACTGTTCCAGCACCCAGAATAACCACTGAGGTTGGTGCAACACCAGTAAGTCCACCTAACATCAGACCCTGACCATTTTGCGCTTTGCTAAGATATTCCGAAGCGATCAAAATAGATGTAGTTCCAGCAATTTCGCCCATAGACCTTACTACTGGTAAAGTGCCTTCCTCATCCATGATAAAATCCCATGCGACTGCAGTCACCTTCTTCTCCATCAACTTTTGAATTAGGTTTTTGGGATGTGTCGCAATTTGAAGAGCAGATATGAGCGTTTGACCTCTTTTCATCATAGAGACCTCCTCGATAGAAGGAGGTGCAACTTTCACCAAAAGATCTGACTCATAAACGGATTTGGCATCTTCAACAATTTGTGCTCCCGCATCACTGTAATCGCGATCGGAAAAATTCGCTTCTACTCCGGCTCCTCGTTGAACTACAACGTGATGCCCATTATTAACCAACAGACCTACTGCAGCAGGCCCCAA
The DNA here is from genome assembly GCA_022763165.1 of Flavobacteriales bacterium. Lineage (GTDB taxonomy): Bacteria > Bacteroidota > Bacteroidia > Flavobacteriales_G > JALEGO01 > JALEGO01. The sequence goes on along the minus strand of JALEGO010000391.1, from coordinate 3,319 downwards.
GGCAACTCTATTTTCTTGAAAAGAAATTTCTTTAGGAATACCAATGGATAATTGGCTTTTTTTTCTTTCAACTTCTAACATTTCTTCTTGCGGAAGCAATGATCCTTTGAAAGATTTGAAAGCATCACTTGAGGTAATCATTGAGGACTATTTATGCTGCAAAAATAGAAAATTAATCCATGCCTTTTTCAATTTAGGCTTTTGAAGCTTATGTTCCTTTTTTCATCTGAATAGGCAATTTCAATTAGTAAGCCCTGATCAAAAAATTCCATAAACCGATCAGGCCACTCTATTAAAACAAGGTTTGATTCTTCTATGTACTCTTCGAATCCAATGTCTAATAGCTCCTCAAATCCATTTAATCTGTACAAATCGAAATGATAGACAGGTTTAGAATCTGCAGTTTGATATTGGTTAACAATTGAATATGTTGGACTGGAAATATCATCCTTAACCTTTAGATTTTGCAATAAAAACTTCACTAGATGCGTCTTCCCAGCGCCTAGAGGCCCTTTTAAAAGAATAACATTGTACCTCAGAATCTCCTTGCTAAGGCGCAGAATTAATTCTTGTGTTTCAGGAAGGTCAAGATTACGATAATCCTGATTCATTATCTTGCCGAAAGGTGAATGTATGGAATCAACATCTCTTCCATTGATATCCCTCCATGCTGAAAGGTATTCCTATAATACTTCACATAGTGATTGTAATTGTTTGGATAGGCGAAGAAGTCGTTGTTTTTACTAAAAATGTATTTTGAACTCACATTTATTTTAGGTAAATATACATCCTCCGGTCTGTCTGGTGCAAAAACATCAGATGCATCAAACTGTAAATTTCGCCCTTGCTTGTATCGGAGGTTGGTTGAAGTTTCTCTATCACCCACGACTTTAACGGGATTATCTACATGCACAGTGCCGTGATCCGTAGTTACAAAGACACTTTTTCCAGATTCAGCAATTTTCTTAAATAGATCTAAAAGCGGAGAGTGTTCAAACCACGATTTAGTTAGTGATCTATAAGCTGCTTCATCATCAGCCAACTCTCTTACTACCCTCATATCCGTTCGAGCATGCGAAAGCATATCTACGAAGTTGTAAACAATAGCATTAAAATCGAAGTTCAGTAGGTTTTGAAACTGATCCACCAACTTCTTACCATTATCGATGTTCGTTATCTTTTCATAGTTGTATCTAACATTGCGTCCCAAACGCTTTAAATTTGTTCCCAAAAGCTCCGATTCAAAGTTATTCTTAGGTGCATCTTCATTTTCATTCACCCAATATTCGGAATGTAATTTCTGAATATCCGATGGCAAAAGACCAGCAAAAAGTGAATTCCGAGCGTATTGTGTTGCTGTAGGAAGTATGCTGCAATACAGGTTCTCATCTTCAATCCTAAAATATTCATTTATGATTGGCCTCATAATTCGCCATTGATCATATCTCAAGTTATCAATAACAATGAGAAAGTCACACTGAAAATCTCGATCAAAAATCCCCTTCTTTATCAAATTGTGAGACATTATCGGAGCGTCACTCGACCCACTCAACCAATCCACATAGTTAGACTCAATATATTTACAAAAGAGGTTATTCGCATCATTCTTTTGCATCAACAAAATTTCGTTCATGCTAGGGTCATTGGATTGATCCAACTCCAATTCCCAATAAACCAATTTCTTGTATAACTCTACCCACTCATCCCAATCTAATCTATCGCTTAGGGTCATTCCGATTTGTCTAAATTCTTGCTGATACTTAGACGTAGCTGTTTCACTCTGGAGTCTTTTTTTGTCTAGATTCTTTTTTATTGACAATAAAATTTGATTGGGATTAACCGGCTTAATGAGATAATCAGATATTTTCGAGCCAATTGCCCCTTCCATTATATGCTCTTCCTCGCTCTTTGTAATCATGATTACTGGAAGTGAGGGGAGTATTTCCTTAATTTTCGCAAGAATTTCCAGACCAGTGTATCCAGGCATGTTTTCATCCAAAAACACAATATCAAATCTTGAATCCTTAACAGTATCCAAGGCATCCATACCATTATTTACAGTAGCTACATCGTAACCTTTTTCTTCTAGAAACATAATATGGGGTTTCAACAACTCAATTTCATCATCAGCCCAAAGAATCTTGACTTTTTCCATAATACAGCGATCTTATTTATAAAGAAGAGAATTTAATTTTAAAATACTAATTTGGTTTTAAACCCAAAAAGTTGAAGCGAAAATATACAAAGCTATCTGTAATAAACGATCCAATTTACGGATTTATTTCTATCCCCAATCAATTGTTGTTCGAGTTGATAGATCACCCCTATTTTCAAAGATTAAGGCGTATCTCACAACTCGGACTTACTCACATGGTATTTCCTGGTTCGAACCATACCAGATTCCAACATGCGATTGGTGCCATGCATCTCATGACTCAAGCCTTGGATGTATTAAAAATGAAGGGTGTTGAAATAACTTCAGAAGAGGAAGAAGCGGCCAAGTTTGCTATTCTTCTGCATGACATTGGCCATGGTCCCTACTCTCACACTTTAGAGCATACTTTAGTCAAAGGCGTGCCTCATGAGCGCTTATCTGAGCTTTTCATGGATCGCTTAAATCAAGACTTTAATGGCAAACTGACATTGGCAATACAAATTTTCCGAGATGATTATCCGAAAAAATTCCTTCATCAATTGGTATCAAGTCAACTTGACATGGACAGAATGGATTATCTAAAACGAGATAGCTTTTACACCGGTGTCTCAGAAGGAATAATCAATACAGACCGCTTATTGAGTAAACTAAATGTATGCGATAACCTTTTAGCAGTTGAGTACAAAGGGATTTATTCGGTTGAGCAATTCATTATTGCACGGAGGTTAATGTACTGGCAAGTTTACCTACATAAAACTTGTGTTTCCGCAGATCACATGCTCATGAAAACTTTGCAAAGGGCGAAAGAAATTGCCAAGACTGGACGCAGTATTCATTGCACACCTTCATTGGAATTATTTTTATACAATGATTTTACTGTCAATGACTTTCTCCAAAACGACAAATTACTGGACAGTTTCGCTGCACTTGATGATTTTGATATTATGAGTGCGATTAAAACTTGGTGCTTGGATAAGGATAAAACTTTAGCACACCTGTCCAAATGCCTTGTAAACAGAAACCTTTACAAAACAAGAATTCAAGATTCAACATTTGAACAAGGTGAAATCGACCAATTAAGAGATCAAGCCCATAAAATATTTGACATTGATCAATCTGAGGTAGACTATTACATTTTCATTGGAAGGTTAACCAATCATGCCT
>JALEGO010000390.1 GCA_022763165.1 Flavobacteriales bacterium | reverse complement strand
TAAAATGATTCCCGATATAGCGCGTAACCCAGACCAGACAAAATCAATGCTGTATATATGGGATGTCTTGCGATTGCGAAAGCACCATTAGTTATCAATGTACCGTTTACTACTGGTGTGGGAAATGGGGAAAGCTTCGTGTTGATTTGTAGCAAGGCTACCAAACCCAAGACCAAACCCAAACCTACAACGACCAAACCCGAATAGCGTAACCATTCGGGTAAATTCATTGTTACAAGTTGTATCGGAACAATGTAGGCCACAAAAAGTAAAAGCTGTATGCCTACAAAAAGATAGTCCTTATGTGAAGGTTTAATCTCTATCAAATTATTTTTGATTAAACATATTTTATGAAGTCTAATCCAGATATGATGATAGCATCCAAATCAGTTTTTCTTGCTGAACTATATAATCGCTCATCAAGGCAACCGTACCTTCATCATTTGCTTCGGAAGCCATATTTAATATCGTTCTTTCTTTTGCCAATAATATATTTAAAGCTTCAAGGATTTTACTAACCGCCACTTCGCCATCAGTTACATTTTCGGCAGATTTAATTTCGGTAGTATCAAGATATTTTTTAAAAGAATGAAATGGCGTTTCGCTCAATGTAAGTACACGTTCTGCGATTTCATCTACTTTGAGTAATGCATCGTTGTAGAGTTCTTCAAATTTAAGGTGCAATTCAAAGAATTTCTTCCCTTTGATGTTCCAATGAAATCCTCTCAAATTCATATAAAAGAGTTGATAGTTTGAAAGTAAATCATTCAAATTTTCAGCCACCTTTTTTGATTTCTCTATATCTAATCCGATATTGTTTTTGTTTATAGTATCCATATTCTAATTTTTAAATTCGTTAACATCATCACTTAAATCATAGACCTTGGCACCATTTAGTTCTTTCTGAAGGATGCTACTTCCAGCAGCGCTTCGGTAGCCACCCGCACAATGCACAACGATAGGTTTATCCGTTGAAATTTCTTCTGCTGTATCACGAAGTTCATTTAGCGGATGCGAAATAGCGCTATCAAAGAATTTGCCTTCTTCCACCTCGCTGGTATTACGGATATCTACAATGGTGTATTTATCTAGATTTTGTTTGAAATCTTCTAAATCCAATGTTTCAGTTTTAACCAAATTCTCATCAGAAAGTGTAATCACTTTGTCAAGTAATTTTTCGTAACCAATTTTTGCCACACGGTGCAACAATGCCTCTTTGTTCTTTTTGTCGTCGATAACCAAGGTAAAAGTATCTTCTGGTTTAACAATGGAACCCAACCAAGTTTCAAATTTGGCGTTTTCAGAAACGGCTTGTATATTGAAACTTCCCTTTAAATGCCCTTTCTTGAAAGTTTCTTCATCCCGCATATCAACTATAAGACCTTCGGCTGTGGAATTTTCAGAAAATGGGATTTTTTCGATGGATGGTATTAAATTATCAGCACCGGATTTGTTTGTGTCCACATCAAAACCAAAATAATGGGGAATGAATGGCTGCCCATCAAGAATGGTATTCATAAATTCCTCCTTGGATTGCTTTTTGAAGGCCCAATTTCCCATACGCTCATTTCCAAGTGTGCTACTATTAGCTTCACTTAAATTCTTTCCGCAGAGTGAACCTGCACCGTGCGCAGGGTAAATAACTGCATCATCAGGTAAATCCTCAAACTTATTTGTAATAGTTTCGTACATCATTTCGGCCAGCTCTTCACGTTTGGCTTTCATATTTCCTGCCTTCTCACGTAAGTCTGGACGACCTACATCGCCTATAAATAAAGTGTCGCCCGTAAATAGTGCCGTATCTTTGCCTTCTGTAGCAACTATCGTAATGCTGTCTGGTGAATGTCCTGGTGTGTTTATGGCTTTAAGGGTCACATTGCCCAACTGGATGTGGTCGCCTTCATCAAAAGCGTTGTGCGGATAATCGGCACCCAGTTTTTCACTATTGTAGATGGTTGCGCCAGTCTTTTTATGGATTTCAAGATGCGAACTCACAAAATCGGCGTGTGGATGCGTTTCGATTACGGCAACGATTTCTGCATTGTTCGCTTTCGCAAAAGCGTAATATTGAGAAGGGTCGCGCTCTGGGTCAATGATGGCTACCTTACCTTCGCTTGCAATGGCATACGAGTAATGTGCCAGCGGTTTGTATTCAAATTGTTTAATGTTCATATTCTATAAATTTTATATAAAATTAAAAAAGGCTACAACCAATTGCTGTAACCTTTGATACACTACTGCGTTATTTTTTACTTTCTTGGGCAAGTATTCAATCCTACCAATTTATACAGCGGGCAAAAACTTATAAAACTGGTTAGTAAAAAAACTACTGCGAGTGCCAAAAGCACATAAGCCAGAGTACCTTGGATAATTCCTTGCCAGTATAGCACACCTACGGTAATTGCAATAATGGTTCTGATAATGCGGTCTGCACCGCCCATATTTTTTTTCATAATCATTTATTTAAAAATTCTATTAACAAAACGAGCCCGGTAACTATTGCTGAACAAAGGATACAGACAATGACCAATTTTTTTATTTTTTGCCTGTCCAATACTATACATCCTTGCCTTTCAACATTTTGTTCCAGTAGAGGTATGGAAGTCCATATTTTTTAAGCATCCATAATCTCCAATGTTCTTTTGAACTATCTGAAATGAACAGGTTTTTCAGTTTTGGGTCTGGGATGAAATTTTTGTCATAGTCAAACTCTGCCAATACCATTTTTCCATAGTCTGTAACGAGTGGGCAAGAAGAATAACCGTTATAGGATTTTTTGCCCATCTTATCGTGTTGAATGAGCAAATCGAGATTATCAACCACGACTGGTACTTGTTTGCGAATGGCGGCTCCTGTTTTTGCAGTAGGAACTCCAGCCACGTCGCCCAGACCAAAGATATTTGCATATTTATTGTGCTGCATTGTATGTTTATCTACATCTAGCCAGCCGGCATCATTAACAAGAGTGGACTGCTGCACAAATTTTGGCGCTACTGATGGTGGTGCGGTATGCAACATATCATAGTGAATGCCGTAGCGACCATCCTTAACGGTTACTTTAATGTCCTTATAGTTATGTTGAAAAGATTTATCTATGATTTTGTTTTCTTGTTGTTCCGACATTACAACACATCCACCAGCACTTACATCTTTAGTTAGTTCGTACCAAGCAATTTGATTTTCGGCATCCACTTCGACCAACTTATGATTGAAACGTAAGTTGATATCCTTGCGGTCAACCACTTCCATTAAGGTTTTTGCGATTTCCTTCACACCAAATATTACTGTTCCTGCGGTTGCAAAGACAACATCCGTCTTTGAGCGCGTCTTGCTCTTTGCCCAATGACTTTCGGCCAGATACATTATCTTTTGCGGTGCACCGCCACATTTAATAGGTGTTGCGGGTTGTGTAAATAATGCGGTGCCACCTTTAAAATTCCGAACTACATCCCAAGTGTGTTTTGGGTCGGTATAATTACTACACACTACACCTTTGTCCATTGCCTCGCCCAGTCCTTTAACCAAGCTAAAATCGTAAGCAAGGCCAGGTGCAACGACTAAATAATCATAGGTGATATTCCCTGAGTTGGCCGTATTTACACTATTGTTTTCAGGGTCAAATCCTGTTGCTTTGTCTTTTATCCACTTGGCACCTTTAGGCATAACATCTGCCATAGGTTTGGCAGTTTTATCAAAATCGTAGGTTCCTGCTCCTACAAGTGTCCAAGCGGGCTGATAATAATGGGTGCTCGCGGGTTCAATAATTGCGATGTCGTTGGATTTTTTCTGTTCAAGAAGCTGTGCTGCGGTCATTATGCCAGCGGTCCCACCGCCTATAATGAGCACTTGATGATGCGTTGCCATAGTTTTTAGTTTTTTAAATCTTTTAAAGGTATAAGTTGTTAACTTGAAGATTGGTAACTTTTGTTACACATCTCACAATTGATTGAAATGATTCTCAAAATTTATGGCCTACACCAAGACCTATTGTGGCAGTACTGAACCCGTCCAATCGCTGGTCGTAAAATAATGTTGGCATTAAATAGAATTTACGGCCAATGTTATATTCGTACTCGACACCCAAACGTGCTAAAAGGAAAGACTCATTGCGCTCCACTTCGATACCTGGCCCTACACTAACCACAAACCCATTACCTATTTGGTAGAGCGCGTCCAGGGTAAATACGAGAGGATATTCCCGCTCGATTTCTTCATTATTATTGCGCACAACGACAAAATTGTCAATCTCAACGTCGTTATGTAG
>JALEGO010000389.1 GCA_022763165.1 Flavobacteriales bacterium | reverse complement strand
GTTCTAGTGAAGAACTCCATCGCTTAGGAGTGGTCACAAGAGATACGATGAGCATGAGTGTCGCAAGGTACTATCGAGGAGTACTTTTTTTAAATGAAAATTATTTAGACAGCGCATTATTTCATTTTAGGGTCGCTATGAGATACTTCATGTCTCAGGAAGACAGCTTATGGATGGCAAAATCGTACCATGCGGTTGCACATTGTTATCACAATTCAAGCGTGGAATTCGCGATATCTAATTACCTGGACGCTAGCAAACTATATGAGTTGATAGGAGATGAACTAGGACTTGCCTCAGTTTATGAAGATGTTGCTGATATTTATATTTCGGATGGGGAATATTTGAAAGGGTTACTTAATCTTCAGCGGGCAGAAAGACTAAATCATAAGAACAATATTAATTGTGACGCACACCTGTTTTTTGAATTGGGAAAATCTCATTTTGAAGTTCAGGAGTATCACACTGCCTTGGATTATTTCATGCGCTCCAAAACTTGTTCTGAAGTAGATGAGTCCAGACGAATTGAGACCTTTATTTGGATTTCACGTATTCAACGCAAATTGGAAAAAATTGAAGAGTCAAGTCTTTATTTAGATTCTGCCCATTTTGAGATGAGTAAAATTCCAAACTACGATTCATCTTTTTATCATTTAGAAAAGGGAAATCTATTGGTGGCAAAGAGTCAGTTTGCCCAAGCTAAGGTGGCTTATAAGATCTCATTCAATTCTTTCAAAGACAATAAGAATATTAAGGAAACTATTAAAGTATTGAGGAAACTGGCCGCTTTGGAAAAAAGATCTCAAAATCTCAGAAAGTCAATTGAATACATGGAACTGGCCGAGACCTATGGGGACTCATTATATCATGATCAAGATCAAGCGTATAAGGTTTCTTTAGAATCAAAACATGAGCTTCAAGCCATGGAAAGGGAAATCAACTATCTAGAGAAACAGAATGAATTGGAAGTTGAGGAGTTAAAAGGAGTGCGAAGGTTGGTTGCTTTTAGTTGGGGACTATTGGCATTGATGGCGATTATAATATTCTTGATTTATAACTTTTATCGTATTAAACGAAATGCAGCAACAAGTCTTCAAGTGCAAAAGGCTATCGTTGAAAAACAAAATAAACGGATCATTTCTAGTATAAACTATGCTAAGCATATCCAGGAATCAATATTGCCTGATATTCGTACTTGGGAATCGTACTTTCCTGATTTTTTCGTGTTGTACGAACCTAAAGATATTGTTAGTGGCGATTTCTATTGGTCTACAGGAATTGGTGATGATATTTTTATTTCAGCTATCGATTGCACAGGCCATGGCGTGCCAGGTGCTTTCTTGTCTTTAATATCCAACAATTTTATCAATGAAATAATTAAGCATGAAGGTAATCATGATACAGATAACATCTTGGCCGTGATGCATGATTATTTGGCAGATTATTGGTCAAATAATAATGAAAGAAGTTATGATGGTATGGATATATCCATCATCCGATATAACAAAAAGACAAAACTTTTGGAGTTTTCAGGATCAATGCACCAACTCTATATCATCAAAGGAAAAGACATTAAGGTTTTGCAAGGAGATTATATCTCTATAGGACAAAAATCCCAGGCAAAAGTTCAATTCACCAAGCAAAACATTCAGCTATATGGCGATGAAATGCTTTACATGTTCACGGATGGGTACATGGAGCAATTCGGTGGATTGAAAAAGAAAAAAATGGGAGGAAAAATGTTCAAATTGTACCTCTTAGAGATTTCTAAATACAGTTGCTCAGAGCAACGCGCGTTGCTCTTGAATAAGTTCGAATCGTGGAGAGGGCCAAGAGAACAAAATGATGATCTTACAATTTTAGGCCTTAGGATTTGAAAGATTCTTCAGTCGATCTCTTAGTGGGGGATGGCTATAATGTACAAAAACAAATGAAGGGTGTGGTGTAAGGTTACTCAAGTTGTCCTTCGATAAAGTCTTGAGAGCTGTTATTAGGTGCTTAGCCTGGTAAGTTCTTTTGGCATAATCATCCGCTTCATATTCATTTTTTCTAGAGAAATAGTTGAATAAAACTCCTGTGATTATTGAGATCGGGCTGAATAGAATACTGAATGCTATGAGGCTGAGATGAAAATTATTTTTTTCTGCACCAAAAGCTTCTGCGATTCCATTACTATTGGATATATAGCCGAATAAGAAACACATAATTCCCATTTGAATTATGCCTGTGATTAGGCCTTTAAGCGTATGTTTTTCCTTATAGTGACCAACTTCATGAGCAATTATCGCTATTAATTCTTCAATGCTATGTTTTTCGATAAGTGTATCATAAAGGACAATTTTCTTGCTTTTCCCCAGCCCGCTAAAATACGCATTGGCTCGAGTAGAACGAAGAGATCCGTTGATCACATAGATATTTTCCAATGGAAATTCAACAGATTTAGAGTACTTCAATATTTCATCTTTTAGTTCTCCATCCTCCAATGGTGTAAGCTTATTAAAAATTGGAACGATTAGATTCGTGTAGAAAGCGGTTATGAGAATCATAATAAGAGTTATGATGGTCCATGCGTATAACCCGAATAGATCTGAATATTTGTGCCAGAGAAATGACATTAAAAACAATAATGATGATCCAAGGATAGCGGTTAACAACAACGATTTTATACCATCTAAGACAAATGTTTTGATTGTCATTTTGTTGAAGCCAAACTTCTTTTCAATCACAAACGTTTTATATAAAGAAATGGGAAGATTGAGCAAACTAGATGCACCAAAAACAATTGCAAAGAAAAATATGGACTTAAGATGTTTTGAATCAGTAAATTCCGAAACCCAAGAGTCCACTTTACCAAAAATCTGCCCCTGAAGAACGATCAATAGTAGGATGAGGTTTAGCGCTGAAGAAAAGAGTGATACTTTGAAATTGACCTTTTTATAGTTTTGGGATTTGTCATATTCTGATTGACTATATATTCCCTCCAATTCGGGGTGAATCCTTTTACCAAACCAAGATTTATTCAGGAATGATAAAAGTTGTTCAAACAAAAAGCTGCAGATTACAATCGATAGAATAGCTATATATAGGATTTCGCCTTGACTCAAAAGATCCCATTTTGTTTTCTGAGCATCCACTCAAAACTGAAAATGAGTATAATGAGGAATAAAAGCCACTCAAGATCCATTACATTTTCAAAGTCGGTCTTTTCATAAATCACAGGTTTTAAATCACCTCTACGTTGAAGGCTATCGCCCAAATTAACAAGCTGTTCAGGGGCGATGGAAAGCCCACCTGTTCTTTTTGAGAGAGAACGCATCATGATATGATTTGCCGTTACTTCAGTTTTTTCGAGTTGGATTGAGGACACAACAAAGCTTCCTGAGCCATTTAGCTCTTCTCCGTTTAGAGACGTTTTCGCAAAATAGGTGTATCTACCCTCTGGAAGATGTCCTATATCAACGGTATAAAAGTCACCTGTTCTGTTGAATGAATATTTGAAAATTTTATCATTATCATCTCTTATTGAAAGCTCCACCTCAGGATCATTGATCAATTCGTAGTTCTTATTGTATAACTCCGATTTAAACTCAATACTTTGGTTTTCAAGAAATTTGTGATCTACTTCTACTCTAAATTTTCTTTTATCTTCTTTAAGCGCAAGAAATTGTATCGTTTTCGAAATAAAGTCATCAAATAAATTATGATTTTCATATTTATCGAAGTTGTGTATTCTCCATCTCCAGATGCCTTCTCCTAAAATGCTGCCCATCTTCTTGTTCAATTCTGAAAAAATGACAAGAGGGTATTTAGTGTTGAGAGTTCCGATTCTTTGGTGCATTAAAACACTGGTATTATTAGAAACAGTATATCTGCCAAAAGGTACTGTTAGCGGAGGGAAGTCTTGAATCTTGTTCTGTTCTAGCTGATCTAGTTTAAACAGTGAAAAACCTTCATGAATTTTACCTAAAACCGCATTGGTTTTTCCTCCGGATCCAACATTTCTAAAACCAAGATTTCTGTTGACCTGTCCAAATTT
>JALEGO010000388.1 GCA_022763165.1 Flavobacteriales bacterium | reverse complement strand
GGGTCTAGTGGTAGCTCTTTTGGCAATACCACGTCTACTCAAGCCTCCCCTTCAAGTTCGAACGCAAATTCCAACTCAACCGCTAGTTCTGACAACATGACCATCGAACAATTTGTTGATAAAAATAAAGATGGTAACGTCTCTAAAAATGAGATCATGGATGCAATAGATGAATATTTTGAGGGTGATTATCCTTTTTCCGTTGGAGATATCATCGCATTGATTGATGGATTTTTTGATTAGAACAGTTTAATCAAACTAAAGAGATATTGGGTTCGACCAAATACAAATTATCAATCCGATATTTTCACGTGACTTTCCAGTTTTTTGAGCATTGAGATATGTGAAATTGCCGGATTTTTAGGATAGAGCATTATTTAAATTCGGTTTTCGGTATCCTGAAATAATATCAATTATCTGAAAATCAATTTTTTACACAAACTCTGGAGAAAATCTGAAGAAATTCTGATCAAATTTGAAACAAATCTGGAGAAAATCCGTATCAGCCCCAAGGGTTTAAGATCACATTCAACAAATTTTATACATGTTAGGGAACAAATTTTACACATTCTTACCTTTATTTATCATTGCTATTCTTCTGGTTTCGGCCAAAGATTCTTACTCAACTCATGCGGCAGGTGCTGACCTCACTTATGAACATTTAGGAGGGAACACTTATAAGTTTCAGTATACATTTTATAGGGCATGTGAAAACGGTTCCGTTGGCGCACCAGGGGCTGTATCATTGAGTATTTCATCAAATTCTTGTAATATCAATACCACGACAATTCTTTCGCAAGATGCCAATAGCAAAACTGATATAACCCCACTATGCTCCAGTGCACAGTCAAAATGTAATGGTGGACCTTATGTGGGCTACGAGAAATATACTTACACCAAAAATGTAACTTTGACCACCCAATGTGCTGATTATGAATTTGCAGTGTGCCATTTTGCACGAAACAACGGCATTCAAACAATCATTGGCCCTGGAGGTCAATCGCTCTGTGTAACAGCTGGATTAAATAATCTTGCATTTAATACAAATTCCAGTTCATCCTTCACAAATGATCCAATAGGCTTCATCTGTACGAACCAAAACTTTTGTTTCAATCACGGAGCCATAGATTTAGATGGTGACTTATTGGTTTATGAATTAGCGACACCCTTAACTCTTAGTAATGGAAGTTCCGGAACATTGACTCCTGTGGTGTATAAAATTGGTTTCTCTAAGAACAACCCATTGACAGGTACCACAAACTTTAACACAAGTAATGGTGACCTTTGTTTTAATGCTAGTGCTCAACAAATAAGTGTAGTTGCAGTTAAGGTGAAGGAATATAGAAATGGTCAATTGGTAGGATACACGACCAGGGATATCCAACTTTATACACTCAACTGTTCGAACAATCTGCCAGAATTAAGTGGCATCGATGGTGTTATGGGTTCATCAGCATCCTCTTTAACAGTTTGCGCAGGGCAACCTGTTAACTTTAATATCAATAGCAACGATGGTAATGGAGACAATTTGACCATGTCATGGAACAATGGTATACCGAATGCCAGTTTCAATATTTCCGGAAATCCCTTTCCCTCTGGTTCATTCAGTTGGACTCCAACCCAAGCTGATGCTGGAGCTGGAGGACACTGCTTCACGGTTACCGTGAAAGACAATCACTGCCCCTACTATGGTAGCAGCACAAGGAGTTACTGTATATATGTTCAAGCTCCAGATCCAAAGATATCAGCTGCCGGCCCTTTTTGCGTAGACGCATCTGCTCAAAATCTAAGTGCAAATCCAAGCGGAGGTACATGGAGTGGAAATGGAATCATTAATTCTAATTTGGGTACGTTTAACCCAAGTGTAGCAGGAGTTGGCAGTCACAATATTAGTTATTCTTACACAGATGGAAATGGATGCAGTGGAACGGATAATATAACCATTCAAGTAACCCCTACTCCTATCGTAAATGCAGGAATCAATCAAAATAGCTGCAACGCCAATAGTATTAGCTTAGGAGGAACACCTACAGCTTCTGGAGGAACTCCAGGTTATCAATACAATTGGAGTCCAGCTTCGAACCTCAATAATCCTAATAGTCCCAATCCAATCGTAACGAATATATCTAATACAACCTATCAATTAACTGTTACTGACAATAATGGCTGCAAAGGATACTCATCAGTGACGGTGGGTGTATCAAACATTCAATTGTCGGCATCTGTTACAGATGCTAGCTGCAATGGAACTGCAACTGGTTCCATCACATTATCTGCTAGCGGTGGAAATGGTTCTTATACTTACAACTGGAGCAATGGTGCAAATGGCAATGTCAATAACAATTTATTGGCTGGTACATATACAGTTACAGTTCAAGATGCCTCAGGTTGTACAAAAACTCAAAGTTTTAATGTTGGACAACCCAGTGCCATGCAAATATCTGCTTCTACCAGTGATGTTGGTTGCCATGGTGCTGCTACCGGATCAATTACTGTTTCCGCTAATGGTGGCAGTGGATCATTTAACTACAGTTGGAGCAATGGTCTCATTGGCAGCAGCATCTCAGGATTATCTGCTGGTGCTTATACTGTAACCATAAATGATGCAAAGGGTTGTCAAAAAACTCAGACGTTTAACCTAAATGAGCCAAGTGCATTGCAGATTTCAGGAACCATTGTTGATGTAGCCTGTTCCGGAAGTTCTTCAGGAAGTATCAATAGTATTGCCTCGGGAGGTACTCCTGGATACGCATATTCGTGGAGCAATGGATCCTTATCCAGTAACATTCAAAATTTAACGGCAGGATCATATTCGCTGACAGTTACTGATGCCAATAATTGCAGCAGCACCCAATCCTTCACAGTAAATCAATCTTCAGCATTGTCCGTTCAAAATAGTGTCTCGCACGTTTCTTGTAATGGAGGTTCAAATGGATCTATCAATCTGCAAGTAAATGGTGGCAACGGTGGCTTCAGTTATCTATGGGGTAATGGAGCTACTACACAAAACTTATCAAATATCGGAGCTGGGAATCATTTGGTTACCGTTACTGATAATCAAGGTTGTACTAATACTCAGACGATTAATGTTTCTGAGCCTGCTGCCGTGTCTTTAGCACATAGTACAGTTGATGTATCTTGCCATGGAGGGAATAATGGCAGTGTTACTTTGACCGCTACTGGAGGTGTTGGAAATTTCAACTATTCGTGGCCTACAAATGCTGGACCACAGAGTGGCAATATTGGCACCAACCTCAGTTTTGGAAATTACACGGTTACGGTTACTGATGGCAATAGCTGCTCATCCCAAATTGGTTTTCAAATTAATGAACCAGCACAACTACAAGTTACAGGCACAAGCACAGATGTGAACTGTGCAGGTGATTCTTCAGGAGCCATTTCATTGATTACTTCGGGAGGAGTTGCTGCCTATTCTTATGCATGGAACAACGGGCAAAATAGCAACACTATTTCCAATTTGCCTGCTGGAAGTTATTCAGTCACAATCACTGATGCAAACAACTGTGTTCTTCAAACTGCATACCAAATCAATCAAAACACACAATTGACAGTTCAAAACACCACTGTTGATGTTTCATGTAATGGTGTTAATGATGGAATTATCAACATTACCGTTGGTGGTGGTGTAAGTGGTTATTCTTACACTTGGAGCAATGGACAGACTACTCAAAATCTTAGCAGCATTGCTGGCGGAACGTATTCCTTAACTGTAACGGACAGCAAGAATTGCAAGAGCATCAAGACTTACGTAATCAATGAGCCCAATGCATTAGCACTCCAGGCTAATACCTCCATGCCACTATGTAATGGTGACTCTACGGGTCAAATTCAAGTTAATGCTTCTGGTGGGACCCAACCCTATTCATATACTTGGTCTTCGAATAACAGTGGATCAAGCATTTCCGGAATCCCAGCAGGAAACTACTTTATTACTATAACTGATGACAATAATTGCCTCTTCCATGATTCAATTCTTATCGTTGAACCAAGTTCAATTCAATACAACGTATTGACCACAGATGTACTTTGCAATGGAGATAGTACTGGTTCAGCTTCTATCAATTCTGCAGGAGGCACTGGCACTCACAGTTATCAATGGTTATTGAACTCGGGAAATCAAAGCGGAGCCATTGCGAATCAACTTGCGGCAGGATCATATTCAGTAATTGTAACAGATTCAAATAACTGTCAATCAACTGCCTATTTTCAAATTAATCAACCCTTTCAACTTGTTGATTCGATTGGTAAGCAGGACGTCACTTGCTATCAAGGAAATGATGGTTTGGTTCAAGCATTCATTTCTGGTGGTATAACACCCTACCAATTTGCTTGGTCGACTGGAGCCACTGCAAATCAAATCGATTCATTGATTGCTGGATCGTATCAACTGACGGTTACGGATGATAACGGTTGTGCAATCAGTTCCAATGTCGTTATTCAAGATGGGCAAAGTCTGCAAGTAAACATTTCAGGGCCGTCCTCAATTTGCTTTGGCGAATCTGCTCAACTGGTAGTTCAGCATTTGGGAGGAACTTATTCGGAATGGAACACAGGTACTCAAGGAGATACTCTAGTCGTGCAACCTACGCAGAGTGGCACTTATTTTGTAAACGTTTTAAACCCC
>JALEGO010000387.1 GCA_022763165.1 Flavobacteriales bacterium | reverse complement strand
TGAACAGAGTCAATTCCTGAACAGCCATTTCCATCAGTAACAGTCACGTAAAAAAGCGTTGACGATGTTATCGAAGCATATGGATTTGAAATTGACGCATTATTAAGAACATTTGAAGGAGTCCATGTATATGTTAAGGGAGGTGTCCCTCCAATTGCAGTTGGGTTTCCTCCGACTTGAATCGTTCCTCCTGTACACAAAACACCATTAACACCTCCTGCATCCACAATAGGAGCAGAATTGGATGGCCCAACTAAAACAGAATCAACATCAACACAACCGTTTGCATCAGTTAACACCAATTCATACCAAATGGGCGTGGGCTGGATAGTGGCTTTAGGTTTTTTCTTTGATGGATTATCTAAAAACGTTCCAGGAGTCCAGGAGTAATTATATGGAGGTTGACCTCCTGAAGAAACCTGATTTCCTCCCAACATAACAATCGCTCCAACTGCTCCACATTGATCATCTCCAGCCTCAGCCTGAAGCGTAGTTTTGGTCACAACCACAGTATCTAATCTATAACATCCATCCGCATCTGTAACCGTCAGGAAAAATGACAAGTTTGTAATACTTGGGTCATTCATATTAATATATGGATTGGGATCCGAAGGGTTGATGATATTTTGGGTTGGAGTCCAATTGTAAACATATGGACCGTTCCCTCCTGATGCAGTAGGTGTTCCACCAATTTGCATAGTTCCTCCTGTACAAAAAGGTCCTCCTCCATCTGCTGTTAATGTCGTCTGATTAACATTCAGAATAACAGAATCCAATGTTTTACAACCATTGCTATTTGTGAGCTCAAGAAAATATTTTGTCGTTTGATTAGGACTTGCCTGAGGAGCGGCACAAGTGTTACAATCTAGCCCCGTGGCGGGAAACCAATTATAAGTGTATGGACCGTTGCTTCCCGAAATGGTTAAGTTTTGAGCCAGGTTGATTGGATTTTGAGTACATGTCGACAGATTTGGCCCCAGATCTATTCCATCAGATTCTAGAACAGAAATCGTTTGTATTGCCGATTTAGGGCAAAAACCAGAATCAGAAACTGTATATGTAATATTATGTGTTCCAGCACCAGCTACCCCCGGATCAAAGAAGCCCTGGACATTGTCCGTAATACCACTACCCGTATAAAAAGAGTAACCAGGCTTCACAGGACTGCCATTGAGCTGTTGAACTGCGTCATTATCACAAAATGGTCCGGCAGGATCCAATGTTACAGTAAACGGAGTACCTTCCCTTACGGTTATACAATAACCTTTAGTGAAAGTTCTTGAATAGCCCTGGCAATCGTACAAATCCTCCACTGTCACTGTAAAACAGTATGGAGCGGTCCTGACATCAGCCAATGTTGGAGTCCAATTAAAAGTTCCTGAAGGAAAAACTCCAGGAGTAATAGTAAACGTAGCTCCTGCTGGCATTCCAGTTAAGTTTGCGCTCATCACAAGAGAATCTCCATCTGGATCGAAACTAGACAATGCAAATTCTAAGGTAGATCCAATACAAACTGTTGTATCTGTTGATGAATTCAAATCTGAAGAATCAAGTCCAGAAATTTGTGGAGAACCATTATTACAGGGTTGAACATAAAGCTGAATGTCTCGAATGATGCTTCCGATTAAAACACCATTTCTATACTCATTGACCCTTATAGCCGTTACAGTTTTTCCAATCCAAGTAGATGTAATACAAAAATTTCCATTAACAACATCAAACGACATAGGGTCACCCGTTGGCATTGTTTCAGAAAAACCAGAAAGATAATTAACTGTTGAAGGAATCGCTGTTGGAACAGCCCCAATGAGTTCACCTTGCGGAACAATCTGCTCATAAACTAAAGAATCACCGTCCGCATCAAAGGCTCCATTATTAAAACAAAACTGATTACCCAGACACAAGAACCCTACAGGGTCATTGGTAAAAACAGGAGAATTATTGCAAATACCACCAGTATTATTAATTCTTGAACGAACACACATTATCTCACTTCCTGGATTTTGGATGGTACCTATTGTGTTGTTTCTAGCGTTCAAACAGGCCTGAACCATCCAATCAGCACATTGTACTGGAAGTGCTACAGTATCTTTAAAAATGAAATATTCATAACCTTCATATGGCGAGTTATCATCATCACATAAGGTGTTTGTCCCAAAACATGTAGGTGTAACATCCACACCATCGGGATCAGATACTAATGTAAAAGTTAGTGGAATACTCTGGTTACAGCTATTGGAGTACACCATTGGCTGTTCCGGATCAATCTTCGTACTATTTCCATTCTCACAAGCCCTATACAGCGTATAGGTTATCTCGTATTCGTTATGGCCAGACGAATTTTGACCAAGACATTCGTAAGTAATATTACCTCCTGCAACGTGAGTTGCATTGGCATCCACGATTATCGCCAAGGCAGCAATCGCCAGAAACAAAATTCGTTTCATTTCTAAATCTAGATTTGTAAATAGGTTTGCTAAACAAAAATTTGAACAATGCGCTTTCTTTCTCTACCCACAAAATAACGAAACAAAATGATCTGCCGCAACTATTATTTTAGCAGACTGAGCTTTTAACAAAAAAAAAACATTCATTTTTCGCTCAGAACTAATCTAAAGTACGTATTAATGCATTACTATCAAAACTACTTTTTAAGTTCATTATTCTGTTTAAATAAAATAATCAAAACTTAATTCCGAATTACTACCTTTGCTCGAATCTATTCATTTTGAATATTACTTTTACACAATAAATCTCTTTTTTAATTTTTCATGAATAAATATTCAACAATCATATTAATCTTGTTAATAAGTTCTCAAATTTTTGGACAAAATGGAACCAAATTGGCTCTTCTAAAATATAATGGTGGAGGTGACTGGTATGCCAATTTGGAAACATCACTACCAAATTTAATAGCGTTTTGCAATAAAGAATTAGAAACAAACATTGAGAAAGAACAGGCTATTGTAGAAGTTGGAAGTAAAGAAGTCTTTAATTATCCCTATGTGCACATGACAGGTCATGGAAATGTTGTGTTTTCATTACAGGAAACTGAAAACCTTAGATCCTATCTAATTGGTGGGGGTTTTTTGCACATTGATGATAATTATGGAATGAATGAATTCATCAGAACACAAATGAAAAAGGTTTTTCCAGAAGCTGATTTTGTGGAG
The DNA here is from genome assembly GCA_022763165.1 of Flavobacteriales bacterium. GTDB lineage: Bacteria > Bacteroidota > Bacteroidia > Flavobacteriales_G > JALEGO01 > JALEGO01. The sequence goes on along the minus strand of JALEGO010000387.1, from coordinate 2 downwards.
CT
>JALEGO010000040.1 GCA_022763165.1 Flavobacteriales bacterium | reverse complement strand
TGGGGAGGAATTGATGTGAGTTTGATTGAAAATGGTGTTAGTTGGGCTGCACATATTGATCCTCATCTCCTATTATATGTTTTCCTACCCATTTTGATATTCGAAGCAGCATTTGCAATGGATCTTCATACATTCAAAAAAACCTCCACAAATTCCGTATTGTTGGCGGTTCCTGGGATATTGATGGCTTTAGCAATGACTGCCGGTCTGATTATCGGTTTGAACTATTTGGGTATTGGTTTTGAAGCTTGGGATTGGAGGTTAGCGCTGCTTTTTGGAGCTGTAATTAGCGCCACTGACCCTGTTGCAGTTGTAGCATTGCTTAAGGAACTCGGAGCAAGTAAAAAATTGGGAACACTAATTGAAGGAGAGTCTCTTTTAAATGATGGAACTGCTATCGTTTTGTTCTCTGTTTTCTTATCACAGATAGAGGGTGGTGAAAATGCAAACGGCATTGTTGAGTTTTTTAAAGTGTCGTTTGGAGGAATATCTGTTGGAATTGTGATTGGTTGGGTCGTTTTGAAATGGCTAAAAGATGTAATTAACGATGCTCTTGTAGAAATTGGAGTTGTTATTGCAGCGGCATACCTGACATTTTACATCGCAGAAGGTTTCTTTGGAGTTTCTGGAGTACTGGCTTTGGTGGCCCTTGGGCTTATCATTGGCGGGGTTGGAAGGTCTTCTATAAGTCCGCAGGTAGAACACTTTATGCACGAGTTTTGGGAGATGGCTGGCTTTGTTGCCAATACCTTAATTTTCATCATTGTTGGTGTTGTAATTGCTTATAGAAGTGAATTCTCCTTACAGGATATGAAACTGTTATTCATCATTTATATCGGTATTCATATTGTAAGAGCAATAATGATGTTAATTCTCTACCCCTTTATGAGAAAAGCGGGTTATGGTTTGCCTATCAAAGATGCTATTGTTGTATGGTATGGAGCCCTAAGAGGAGCCATTGGTTTGGCTTTGGCCCTTATTGTTGTTGGTTCAGATCATATTGAACCAATTGTAAAGGAGGAGTTTCTTTTTATTGTTGCTGGCGTTGTGACTTTAACTCTTTTGGTTAATGCTACAACTATTAAATTCTTGATTGACAAATTAGGTCTAACCAAGCTAAGTCCAGCACGTCAGGTAATGATTTCCAATGCCAATGAATATCTAAGAAAGAGTTTATCCAATCAGATGAATAGAATTGGTGAAGATCGTTATATGAAAAAGGCCAATTGGGCGCAAGTGGAGGGATATTTTCCCGATGCATATGAAATGGATGCTAAAGAGTTGGAAAAGGCTCAAATTGAGAACATTGCTGAGACCAGGAGAAGGATTCTTGAACAAGAGAAAAGTAGTTATTGGCATCAATTTCACGATGGCCTTATAGGGCCATCTTCAGTGCAGAAATTGTCTGATGGTATTAGCAAAATCTTGGATGCTAATGGGATGATTCCACTTTCTGATAGAGATGACCTTGAAGTTTCCTGGCAAGCTCCAAAATGGCTCGAGAAATGTGCTTCTGTACCATTGATTAAGATTTGGGCAAAGAACGAACTCTTGTCTAGGTTAACCGATAGTTATGACTCAGCGGTTGGATTTATTCATGCTCAAGAGGACTGTTTAAAGTTATTGGAAAGTATTGGTCGAGGAGGGGAATTGGCAGAGGAAGATCGTGTCAAATTAGAAGATGAAATTAATGAGAACAAAATTCATGGTCAAAGCTTTATTCGTACATTGAGAAGAAACCACAAGGAAATTTATAAAGCTATTTCTACCAGACAAGCTATTCGAAGTTTGTTAAACTATGAAAGAAAGACCATAGAAAGGCTGCAAAAGAAGGGGCAAGTAGATGAGAAGGAGGCTGCAAAAATGATTCATTCTCTAGAATCAAGAATGGAAAGGTTAATGTCAAATCCTCCTGAAGCTGAGTATGCCAAAGAAGTCGATCAGGATAAGAAAGATAAAAGCAAAGACTAGCCTTCTTATATCGGGTAATCTGAAATCTCCATGTTACAGAAATAAAAAAGCCTTCTCATCAAGAAGGCTTTCTAAATCTTGTATAAAAATCAGAATTTATCCTGGATAATTTCTTTCGTTTTCGCCAACGTAAATTTGTCTTGGTCTTCCGATTGGTTCTTTGTTTTCAATCATTTCTTTCCATTGAGCAATCCATCCTGGAAGCCTACCTAGAGCAAACATTACAGTGAACATGTTCGTTGGAATGCCTAGTGCGCGATAAATGATTCCTGAATAAAAATCTACATTAGGATAGAGCTTTCTTGATACAAAGTATTCATCCTTAAGAGCAACTTCCTCTAATTTCTTCGCAATGTCAAGTACAGGATCAACCACACCTAGTTTATTAAGAATATCATCGCAAGCCTTTTTAATGATTCTTGCTCTAGGATCCATGTTTTTATATACTCTATGACCAAATCCCATCATTCTGAACTCATCATTCTTATCTTTTGCTTTATCCACCCACTTTTGTAAATTACCGCCATCATTGCGAATCATCTTTAACATTTCGATGACTGCCTGATTAGCTCCACCATGCAATGGACCCCAAAGCGCAATTACTCCAGCCGATATGCTTGAATAAAGATTGGCATGAGAGGATCCAACAATTCTTACCGTAGATGCGGAGCAATTTTGCTCATGGTCAGCATGAAGAATCAAGAGTTGATCCAAAGCTTTAACAACGACTGGATCAAGTTCGTACTCCTCAGTTGGCATAGCAAACATCATATGTAAAAAATTCTGACAGTAGTTGTAAGAATTTTTTGGATAGATCACGGGATGTCCCTGTGAGTTCTTGTATGACCATGCTGCCAATGTTGGTAGTTTGGCAAGTAGTCTAACTATGGTTAAGTCAATCGCTTCAATTGGTCTATTTGGCTTCTGACTTTCAGGATAAAATGTGGATAGAGCACTAACCATTGACGCAAGAACACCCATTGGATGCGCTTTTGAAGGGTAAGCTTCATAAAAACGCTTCATGTCTTCGTGAACCAAAGTGTGTCTTGAAATATTTGTGCTAAAACCAGTTAATTGCTCAGTTGTTGGAAGCTTTCCGTAAATTAACAAATAAGCAACTTCCAAAAAGGTCGACTTTTCTGCCAATTGCTCAATGGGGTAACCACGATAACGAAGAACACCTTTTTCTCCGTCCAAAAAAGTTATCGCACTTTTGGTGGCGCCTGTGTTTTTGTAGCCTGAATCTAAAGTAATATAACCAGTACTTCCTCTAAACTTTGTAATGTCAATAGCCTTTTCTCCCTCAGAACCAGTAACTACTGGTAATTCGTATTCTTGTCCATCAAGTACGACTTTTGCTGTATCGTTCATAACTGCTTCCATTTATTCAGACTTTTAATTAACGGGTGCCTAAATTAATAAATCTTCCTTAGATATAACCGTATTATGGGCTACTTGTTTAAATGATTTTTCAATTATTTGAAATTATTTTACTGGTTTCAAATGTTTCAGTTATTCACAATGGGTTTTTCTGAACTTTAACATTTTGTTATGATGATGAGTCTTAGATTTAACATAAATTAGTTTTGGCATTAAGGCAACCTGTTTGATTTCAGGACGTCTTGACTACAACCTTACATGAATAGACCTTGCATTTTAATCGTAACCACATGCGTTGCGACATTGGGATTCTCACAATCTCAAAGTCCTCGCGTTTTGTATCCCACAAAGGGTTCTGAGATCACCGTAGGTCCTTCCTCTTCTATGACTGTTTCAAGTCAAACAAATTCCCCAGATTCAATCATATTTAAAAATCAAATTCTTCCTCTTAAAGCTAAAATCATTGAGGTAGAGAATGATTCTTCAAAATTTTATTTAACGAACGCTTTTGAATGGCTGGAGAGAGCTAAGCTTAGATTAGACTCTCTGGAAAATAAAGTTGCCTATGAATAAAGTTGTACTAACGTTTGTGTTATTCCTGAATTTTGCGTTGTCTTATGGGCAAGGCCCGAACTGCCAAAGTTCTACACCTTTTTGTACTGGGCAGACATATACTTTCCCAGCCAACTACACTGGCACTGGACCAGGACAAGGGCCTCAAGGCCAACCAGGTCCGAACTATGACTGTTTGACCTTCCAACCAAACCCAGCTTGGTTTTACTTGGAAATAGATCAGCCTGGTAACCTTGATTTTACGATTACTAATTCATCAGGAGTCGATCTTGATTTCATCGTATGGGGCCCATACAATGATCCTTTTGCTCCATGTCCAAATGGATTTCAAAATGTGGTTGATTGTAGTTATGATCCTTTTGCGTTTCCTGAAACGCCAAGTATTCCATTTGGAAATACCGGGGATGTATTTGTTATAATGATCACAAACTTTGCCAATGTTGCGACAAATGTTTCCTTTTCGCAATCAGGTGGTACGGGATCAACTGATTGTAGTATCATTAGTTGCACCATGACGAATGTGTCTGCAACACCGGGAGCATGTGATCCTAATACTCAGACTTTTGACATAACAGGTCAAGTTTTCTTTAACAACCCGCCTGCGACTGGACAATTAATTATTGAAACTTGCTCGGGTGATCAAACTATAATTAATGCTCCATTCGTATCTCCAGCTTCTTATGTGATTCCTGGTGTTAACGCTGATGGAACTGCGAACTGTATTGTTGATGCTTACTTTACAGATGACCCTGCATGTATGGCAAGTTCTGCACCGTTTACTGAACCTAATCCGTGCCCTCCTCCGTGTATTATGAATAACCTTGCTGTCAATGTAGGAGCTTGCGATCCGAATACAAACCTTTTTGATATAAATGGTTCAGTTTCGTTTACTAACCCACCGATAACAGGCCAGCTGATTATTGAGGATTGTAACGGTAATCAAACAACCGTAAATGCTCCTTTTATTAGTCCTATAAACTATTCAATTACTGGTATTAATTCTGATGGTACTCCAGGTTGTTATGTAACCGCTTATTTCACAGACGATCCAACATGTACCATTACGACTAACGGGGGAAATAACCATAATAACCCTAACCCATGTATCTGTAACGTTGATGCTGGCACTTATTCGGCTTTTATGAATGGTACTGGTTCAATTAATTACGTGCTTTGTGAGAATAACGGCATAAATTTATTAGCCAATAATGACCAAGTTTGGCCACCAGACTTAGGTGCAGGTTTTCCAGCGAATTATAATCCGGGAGTGGAGTGGTTTGCTTACGCTTGTCCTCCTACACCAGGCCTACCACCGACTGCTGATCCTTGTTATGTGACTTCTCTTTTTACGTTTGGATCAGGTAATTTTTTTGATGTTAACAATCCTGGGGTCGTTGGAAGTTTCCCTCCAGGAACGTTTCCAAATAACACTGTTTATTTTGTTCCCGTGATAATGTATGATGTAACTACTCAAACAATTAACGGTGCTTGTTGGGACATGGGGCAGGCTATTCCAGTTACATATTTGAATCCAATACAAAATATAGTCAATGAAGATTGTCCTAATAACTTGGTGGATGTTGTTTTATGGGGTGGTGATCCTGAGGCTAATGGTACTTTGTTTCAGGCTTTTAATCTTCAACCTGCAAATGCGGGTTTCGTTAATAGTGTTGCTCCAAATAATGGCGTAATATCGATTACTGGATTACAGGATGGTGATTTTTACTCTTTTGATGTAGTTGATAATAATGGTTGTACCATAACCATTTCAGGAGGTCCATTCGATGGCCCTCCTACAGTTAATGCGGGACCGGATTTATCAATTTGTCAGGGGCAATCCGTCAATCTATCAGCCAATGGAGATGCTTCCGTTATTGCTTATAACTGGACTCCAGCAGGATCTTTGAATAATCCCAATTCTGCTAATCCTACTGCTACTCCTAACGCAACCACAACGTATACAGTTTCAGTTTTTGATGGTAGTGGCTGTTCTAATTCTGATGATGTTACAGTTGTTGTTGATGCCCCGAATGATGCCGGAACCGATGGAGCGATTATATTGTGTAGCTCTGATCCATCGGTGGACCTTTTCAATTCTTTGGGAGGAACTCCAGATGTTGGCGGAACATGGACTCCAGCTTTGACAAGTGGAACGGGAGTTTTTAACCCTGCTGTAGATGTTGCGGGGACTTATACCTATACTGTTCCTGCGAATGGTGCCTGTCCTAGTGCTTCTTCCATTGTTAATGTTTCTGTTAGACCTGCTGTAGATGCCGGTATAAATGGTAATATTTCTTTGTGCACAACTGATCCATCAGTAGATCTTTTTAATGTTTTGGGGGGAACTCCAGATGTAGGAGGAACTTGGACTCCTGCTTTGATTAGTGGTACAGGGGTTTTTGATCCAGCTATAGACGTTGGGGGAACTTACACTTACACTGTCTTAGGTACTAATCCTTGTCCAAATGCCAATGCGACAGTTACTGTTACTGTAAATAGTCCTAATGATCCTGGAACAAATGGAACCATCACATTGTGCAGCTCCGATGCATCTGTGGATCTTTTCAATTCTTTAGGAGGTGCTCCAGATGTAGGAGGAATTTGGGCTCCAGCTTTGACAAGTGGCACAGGAGTATTTGATCCAGCCGTAGATGCTGCTGGAACTTATACTTATACAGTTCCGGCCAATGGCAATTGTCCTGCTGCTTCAGCAGATGTTGTAGTGACTATCAATGCAGCTGTAGATGCCGGTGTCAATGGTAATATTTCATTGTGTACAACTGATCCAAGCACTGATCTATTCAATGTTTTGGGAGGTACTCCTGATGTTGGAGGAACTTGGTCACCAGCGCTTGTTAGTGGTACAGGGGTCTTTGATCCTGCTGTAGATGCTGGAGGAACTTACACTTACACTGTTTTGGGTACTAATCCTTGTCCTAATGCTAACGCTACGGTTACGGTTACATTAAATACACCAAATAATCCTGGAATAAATGGAGCCATCACTTTGTGTAGTTCTGATCCATCAGTAGACCTTTTTAATTCTTTAGGAGGCACTCCAGATGTAGGCGGAACATGGGCTCCAGCCTTAACGAGTGGTGCTGGAGTATTTGATCCAGCCGCAGATGCTGCTGGAACTTATACTTATACAGTTCCAACTAATGGTAATTGTCCTGCTGCTTCAGCAGATGTTGTGGTTACTGTTAATACAGCTGTAGATGCTGGTATCAATGGTAATATCTCATTGTGTATAACTGACCCAAGCACTGATCTTTTCAATTCTTTGGGAGGTACTCCTGATATTGGCGGAACCTGGACTCCGGCCTTGACAAGTGGCACGGGAATCTTTGATCCAGCTTTTGATGTTGGAGGAACTTATACTTATACTGTATTAGGAGTCAATCCTTGTCCTAATGCTACTGCTGTGGTCACCGTTGCATTAAATGCACCCAATAATCCTGGAATAAATGGAGCCATCACATTGTGTAGCTCTGATCTATCTGTAGATCTTTTTAATTCCCTAGGAGGCACTCCAGATCCTGGAGGAACATGGACTCCAGCTTTGACAAGTGGTACTGGAATATTTGATCCAGCTGTAGATGCTGCTGGAACTTACACTTATACAGTTCCAGCCAATGGTAATTGCCCTGCTGCTTCAGCAGATGTTGTCGTGACCATCAATGCAGCCGTAGATGCTGGGGGCAATGGTAATATTTCATTGTGTACAACTGATCCAAGCACCGATCTGTTAAATGTATTGGGAGGTACCCCTGATGCAGGAGGAACTTGGTCTCCTGCTTTAGTCAGTGGCACAGGAGTTTTTGATCCAGCCGTAGATGCTGCTGGAACTTATACTTACACTGTTTTAGGCGCCAATCCTTGTCCTAATGCTACTGCTACGGTTACAGTTATCGTGAACAGTCCTAATGATCCTGGTACTAATGGCGCCATTACTTTATGCAGTACTGGTGCTGCAACTGATCTTTTTAATTCTTTAGGAGGTACTCCAGGTGTAGGAGGTACATGGTCTCCTGCCTTAACGAGTGGTACAGGAGTTTTCGATCCAGCTGTAGATGTTGCTGGTACTTATACTTACACTGTTCCAGCCAATGGCAATTGTCCTGTTGCTTCAGCAGATGTTGTGGTTACTGTAAATACAGCTCCAGATGCCGGAGGTAATGGAGCGATTATATTATGTGTAACAGGAGGAACAACTGATTTATTCACTTCACTAATAGGCACACCAGATGCTGGAGGTACTTGGTCACCAGCTTTGGTCAGTGGCACAGGAGTATTTGATCCAGCTGTAGATGCTGCTGGGACTTATACTTACACAGTAAGTGGAGGAGGTATTTGCCCAGATGCATTAGCAGATGTTGTGGTAACAGTTACCAATCTTCCTGATGCAGGAACAAATGGAGCCATTACTTTATGTCAAACAGATCCATCAGCAGATCTTTTCAATAGTTTAGGAGGAACACCCAACTTAGGAGGAACCTGGTCTCCAGCTTTGGCTAGTGGCACAGGAGTATTTGATCCAGCTGTAGATGCTGCTGGAACTTATACCTATACCGTTGGAGGTACCGGAGGTTGCCCCAATGTAAGTGCTGATGTTGTAGTGACTGTAAATACACCTCCAGATGCCGGAGGTAATG
>JALEGO010000386.1 GCA_022763165.1 Flavobacteriales bacterium | reverse complement strand
CTTTTTGCCTTATGAACAGCCCTGTTGGTAACCTGTGTAAAACCCAAGGCCCGCGCGGCCTCTGCTGAAAAATTTCGCCCCGCAGCAGAGGCCGCTTTCATCAATGGGTGCGACCCGCCAGCCTTTTAAACGTAGAAAGTGTGCTGGCAAAAGGCTGCGATAGGTATTTTCCTTTTATGAACCCGTGAAAGACTCTCGCCAACACACAAGGCTACGTTTGATAGCTTTCACTAGCCAATGGCTTTTAAACGATTCCTTGTGTGCTGGGAAAAGCCAGTGGCGGGAATAACGCACAAGCCCAAATCCGCTTTCGCCAACACACAGTCCACCTACGTTTCACTTCGGTGAACATGGAGGCGTTTGAAAGCGGACTTTGAAAAAACTCTATTATTATTACTATATATTTTTAGATAAACCTTTTGATTTCAAATTGTACTAGATCATTTTGCTTATCAAGATATTCATAAAACTTTGGGTTCGCTTTTACGTTATTAAATTCATCAAAAAATAAATTTCTTAGTTGCTCATCTTCATGAAGCTTATTGATCAGACTAATTCCAAAGCCATATTTCGTTAAGGCAATTTTTTCTTCATCTACCGTGCCATAGGTATATAGATGATACTCCTGCTTGTCAATTAGATTAAAATCGAAAAGCATTACAATGAATTTATTCAACTTGTAGCTAATAAAATCTTCTTCCATTTTTAGTTTGACAATAGATAAGTTAACCAGCTCATCATTACTTTTTAAACTCAAATCTATATAGCTGTATTGGCTAGCTCCATCTTCTAATCCTATCTCACCATAAGAGCTCCCAAAATACATCCTTGGCTCCGCACTTTGGGCTTTTTTTCTAAAGTATTTGACTTGATAAATGACATTCTCATTCAAAGATTTTTTTCTATTCACAAGAATGAAATTGTCGTAATAATTCTGAGTTTCTTTGTGCTGCAACCTGCTTATCTCAAAGTCTTTAATATTTTCTATTTTACCTTCAATAAAGAGTTTGCTTATTTTTTGAATTAAATTCAGTTCATTCCATTCAGTCATTTTACTCACTTCGGACAATAGTTCATCCATTGAAAAGTCAATATCTGAAACAAGCTGTTCTCTGTTTGAATAATATTCTTCAATTCCATTTTCTATTAAATATTTTTCTAATCTATTTTCAATATTTTCTTCTTGGTGGAGGAGAAAGCGTTCATTTTCTTGAATAAGATTAGCTTTTTGACGCTTGTCTTCATCTTTCAGACTGCTCTCATCAAATGAATTTAAAGTTGGATTGTCAACCTTATCTTCAAAGTTTCGATTTCTTAGCTTAATGATTTTATTTGCCATGTTGTTTGACCCATTATGAGGTTTATTATTAATAAAATGAGCTGGAGCTTCCAGCTTTTTTAAGTCATTATTTTGGGTATCAAAAACTTCATTAAGTCTATTGACTCTTCCTATTAAATTTATCAGCTCCTTACCGTTTAGTCCACGAGTATTCAGGACAAACAAATTGTCTATTGGTAAATTCATTCCTTCAAGAATGACTGAATTTGCAACTATATACTTTATTTCACCAATTGTTTTAAACTTATTTTCTAAATATTCCTTAATAATATCTGGTAGTTTTCCGTGGATATATACTACTCCATGTTTTAAGTATTTTACAGCATAAAATCCGGCATGAACTTCCTGCTTTAGCAACTTTATCACTGAGTTTATTTCATCATTATTAATTTCAGGAAGTTGTTTGATGAATTCCTGCGCAAAACTTTCGATTTTGACCGGTCTATAATTGTAAATAAAATTCTTCTTTAAGGCATTAGATAAGATGTATTTGTAAATGTCTTTTTCGACATACAGGGGATAAAATTGATTCACAAACCGGTTATACTTTACAACCTGCCCATCAATTTTGCGTTCGTATATTTCTGGTTCCTTAATGTTTATTTTTATTTTATGAGTACTGATTTTTTGACCTGAATCTAATTGCAAACTTCTTGGGTCATCAATTAATGGAGAAAGATAAATTACCTGATGGTTTGGATTGTTAATCTTGTTTCGCGCAATTAACCTTGACAGAAGAATACTTCTCTGATCTGATTTAAGTATGTTGTGGGCTTCATCAATGAATAGGATATCAAAATAAATTTGTTTTCTGTTGATTAATCGGAGAGCTCTTTCTTGAGTGAAAATTGCAATGAATCCCTTCTCTTCATTATACATTTCATCATGAATGATGATTTTTCGATGTAAGTCTGAGCTTTGAATTAATCTGTAAGTTTGCATTAACAACGATTTAGTCGGAACTACGATTACTATCTTTGCTTCGTGATTTTTAATATCTCTAATGGCACTTACAATCAAGGAGCTTTTACCAAAGGATGTTGGTGCCAGATAAGACTTTTCCGGTGTAGGATCTTCTAAAAAATCTTTACTTTTTATGTTTTGTTCTAAAGTTTGAATATAGTTTTCTCTATGCCTGAATTTTTCAATACCTGCATGAATGATATGGTTTTCAATAGAATCTTTTTGCAGTAGATCTTTACTCAAAATAAAATCAGCAATAGGATATAATCCAGTCGTGACGGATATATCATATAACGGTTTATAATCACCATAATAAAGTGAGTACTTAAGAAGTATATAATATGCAAATTCTAAATATGATGTTCTTCGTCTATCCTCTTGATATGCTTCTAAAAATAATATTCCTGATGTTAAAATGAATTCCACTTCGTTATCCGAAAGCCGAGTGTTTAAGGTTAACTTTTCAATAATGTCCCTAAAGAATGGAACTTTACCGATAGCTGTTAATTTCCTTTTTTCTTCAGTTAGCATATTAAAGGGTTAAGTATTCTTCTATTGTTTTAGTGTCCCTTTTGTTTATACAAATCACTGTTAGAGCTTTGAATTGTTCTGTTCTCAGAGCATCTTCAAGTCCAGTTATAGCTCTATTTGTTTTATCTGACTCCCAAGTGTTTTCATGAAATATTGTTGCTGCCGGAATTATGTTTACCTCATTTAGCTCTACGTAGTCTTCATTTATCCACCTCTTTGATAGGTCTTTAATGTTTTTAAGTATGTCTTCACTGCTTCCTATATTTTTAGCATGATTGAAAGCATTCATCCATGGATTATTATTTGTTCCAACTCCTTTTAGTTTATTAGAAAGGTCTTTACATGCTTCTTTTACTTTATTTAAATGAGAAATTTTATCAGTGGATATTTTACCCGATTTACTTTCCATTATCCATTCCTCCGATTGAATGGAATAATATCCATCGAAGCCTTTCTTAATTGAACCCTCTTCCAGGTTTAAGAATAGACATTCTTGCTTGAAGTTGATATTTTTTAAATATAAATGCACTATAAACTCGGCTAAAGCACCCATCTTAGTTTTCTCATCCTTCGAATCAAAGAAGTTTTTCAACACCTTCTTGGTTGTTTCAATATCTTCAATTGCACTGCTGCAAATTTCAACCAAATGCAGGTCAATTAGATTTTTCAAGTCCTGGTGAAGTTCTGGAATGTTTATAAAATGTACCTCACCAATTTCATCGAATTTGGTTATCATTACATCAAATATTTCACCGTCCGCCATGGTCATTAATTCTTAGTTTTGAAAATTCAAATCATACCTTAATATTATCCTGTTTCATACAAATACCCTTGAAACCCAATAAAAGTGTCTCGAATTGTCTTGATATCTCCCAAATGAGTTTTTGCATCAGTAATAGAGCTGTATTTCAGCTCCAGCAAATCAGGTAGTTTCGCATCATCCAATTCACTTACACCGGTTTTTACGTATTGATCTAATACAAAATTCAAGAACACTTGTTGCTCTGCATTATAATCATTGAAATGAATTTTTGCTTTCTCAGATCTGCTTGATCGTTCAATTGGATTTTTGTTATATGCTATATAAGCCAAAAGATCATACAAATCACTGTTTGCACCACCTTCGATGAGTTTTCTGAGGCTCTCGAGTTGTTCTGTGGAATATCCTCTTTCATTAAGTTCTTCCATCAATTTTTTTCTTGTCCCCGGTAAACTCCATATTTTCCTTAAATCATCTTCATTTTTAAATAGACTTGGAACATCACCAAATAGTTTCTTCATGAATTCTTCAGCTGAAATCGGCTTTCCAGAAGGACTCCAAAATGAAGTTTTAACCATTTTATCTAATTGTCTGAAATTGTTATCAGACAACTTTACTTTGATCATTTTTTTAGGTGGATTATCACATACGCAAGGCAGATTGCCACATTCAGAACAAGCTTCTGGTTCTGGCTTTTCGCAAATGCATGGTTTCTGATTGCATTTAGAACATGTTCTTGGACCTGGTCTATTACCGCCATCTTCTTTTTTCTCAGGTTCGCCATCCCATTCAGGGTCTTGAAAATGATGATGAGCGTTGACGAAATCATACACGGTAAAATAGTCTTTACCATCAAAAAGTCTTGTGCCTCGGCCTACAATTTGTTTGAATTCGACCATAGAATTTACGGGTCTAAGT
>JALEGO010000385.1 GCA_022763165.1 Flavobacteriales bacterium | reverse complement strand
GTCCAATATCGGTTTTGGGTCAACCACAAGCCTAGGCAGTTTCATTGCCCACGGTAGCAATGGACGGCAACCTTCAGTGGATAGTCTCCGTACCATCGGATGTTTGGAGTTCGCCCATTTTGAGAGTTGCTTAAAAGTAGCGTTTTGATCTTTGATGATAAAAGGTCGTATTGCAAATTCACAACTCGAAAATTTGGTAATTTCCTCCATTGTTTTGAATGAAGTTTTAAAGTCTGAAAGACCATTTTTTTCTACAAAATCACCCAAAAACATGTGTTCAAAGTTCATTCCACTTTGATCATGTTCTAACTTATTTTTCACAAAATCTATCAATATATCGCAAGCGCTTTTAAAGTCGTTTGGCAAGTGCTTTTTAAGAACTTTGGAAATGTGATACATCCTGTCTTTTAGCTCATAAAGTTCCCATTCAGCTGTAAAAATGTCTTTGTCAAAGTGCTCTATAGAAAACTGCACATAGGCTGCTTTCATATTCTCCCCAACATTTAGAATAAAGGATTTGTTGTATCGGTCTTTTAATGCTTCAGCCATCTAAATTGCTTTTTTTGCGAAGCTCAATTTTTGAAATTATAGACAAAAAAAGAGCCTACTGGGAGGCTCAAATTTAGTCTTCATAACCAATATAGCGCTAGGCTTTTTCCTTTTTTATTTCCAATTTTTTAATGATTCCACCACTTTCTGCAATGATTACAACATTGTACAAACCATAATCCAATGCAGAACAGTCCAATTTATAAAAGTCGCCTCTTGAAACCCATTGCTCTTGAACAACGGTTTTTCCTTCAAGTATCTTTATTCTAACGTTTTCTTTATGTTGGTTGTGTAATGTTAAGCCCCGCTTTATTTTTTTCACCTCAATATCTTTACCTCTCAAATCTCCCACCACTGTAGATGAGATATCATCCTGCATAATGAGGTTGTATTCTTCAAACTCAAATACCTTCTGAGCAGTCATGCTTTGAGCGCATAGAGTGATGCTCACAACCATAATGAGCTTAACAATAAGAGCTTTCATGTTTATAATTTACTTATCGGTTAAAGATACTATATGTTTCCATAACAAGTCAAGCATAAAAATTTGCCGTTTTAGCAAAGACTTGTTCAAAAGCCGCATTTACCTCTTCTCTGTTACGTGGAGTGGCTCGAAAAGGCTGAACATGATTATATGTATAGTCGAAGTCTAATATGTCCACAGGAATATTAATGTCTCTATAATCACCATTTAATGTGTTGATTACCTCCACTGGGGCAATAATCTCATCTTTTTTCAATGTGATGGCCATTATTTGCTTTTCCAACTCTTTTAGTCTCCTTTCCCTGTCTTCCTTATAATGCTGATAACTTAAAAACCTAGTAAAGTAAGGTTCACTTTGATGATCATCAAAAAAGTAATGTCTCAATCTTTGTTCTTCATTAAAGTTGCAGTTCAGCTGCTCTATGAAAAAAGACTGTAAGGATAGAAAAGACTTGCTATCCATGATATACTTTGAAACTGGGTTCATTCTATCTAGTGTGCAGCCACCACAGAAACAAGCCAATTTGCTATTAGAAAAGTAATTCTTCGGATTTGCCATTAATGCAATTATGGCAAAAAAGGCTCCAATAGAATATCCAAACATATCGACATTTGCACCCTCTTTAATGCCTTTGTGCTGGCCATTTTTGATCTTTGCCACAAGCCGCACAAAATCCATAAATGTTTGTAGACCAGACCAAAATAAGCGTTGTGGAACAGCCTCTAAACGCGTAGAAATAGCAGCGTTTAAGAAAGATGAAAAGCTATTGGCAGGGCGCTTTTCGGTTCTCAAGTTAGATACCAAAAACATATTTGCTTTGGAGCTCCATGAGTCTGGCGCTCGATTCATGTGAAATGCCAGAGGAAATAGAATTACTGCTTTGCCAGTTCTATTGACCAATTCGCTAGCCCAAGGAAAATACTTGTCCCATTTTCTTTCATTTAATCCATGAAACATGAAAATGACATCTTCACATATTTGATCTTCAGGAGTAAACAGGTAATAATGAAAATTAACATTTGATTCAATATTTGAGTCCTCTAAAAAGATCTCAGGAACTTCTTTTTCATAACCCAGTACTGTTGGGGGAAGGCAAGTCTCATTTGACAATTCGATTTGATGTTTTTCACAAAAAAAAGAACCGTTCCCGGGAAGGATGCTCTGATCTCTAGATACAAAGGACATTCTTTCCACTTGAACACCCATTTTATCAAAGTTCCAGGTATTTTTGTCTTCGTTCAATTCCTTTTGAAGGAAAATGAACTTATCATAATAATCCATCAGGTTGCTTGAAGTGCGAAGGTATTATTTTAACCTGAGCTTCGAATAAGAAAATACCCCTGCTCTTGTTAAATGTCAAGTCCTCAGGCCAAACTGAAAAGAATTTATTTTGAAATGACTAGGAAATAGGCTGTCGTATTAAAGTTCTTCTCTTTTCAGGAAGAACTTTGCGATTATCAGAAAGGTAAATTTCATGATAAACTCCAGTAGACATGAAACCTTCGTCTTCAATGAACGCATTCAAATTGTCCAATGTTCCTTGCGCCTCTTCAAATGGTCCTAGGTGAATGGTGTGCGCGCAATGCCGCTCTTTGAATGAATCAAATCTAATTTCTCCTATTTCTGAAAGCTTGCACTTGGCTTTTGTTTGTTTGAAACCTTGGTTGACCATCTCTTCGGTTACAATATGCGGTTGCATAATCATTAAGCGCCATTTACTTCCGTTTTTAGATAGCGGATCGAACTGTCCTTTTTCATTGGGCCACCACAAGGCTTCCAAAGGCATTACGGGATAATCAATACCGAGTTCTCCTTTTTTAACCATGAACTTTATGCTCTCAGAGAGTTTGATAAGAGCGTCTACACAGCAATGAAATTTATCTGTTTCTTTAGATCCTTCGCCATCGATCATTAGATAGTTGAATTCTGGGACATCGATAATGGCAAATTTGCCTTGACTAATTTTATAAAGTTCTTTATACTCTTTTTTATAGTCGATTTTCATGGCAGCAAGAGAATACATAAGGCTTTGTAAATAATTCAACCCCTTAACGGGTGCATTTTCAATCTATTGTATCCGTCAAGAAATAATTTTAAGTTAATATTTGCTAAACACAGAACATTCTAGTAGACTTATCGTTAATTTATAAGGTGAACTATTAGTATGGAATGGAAAACGTTAGCTGAAAAATTAGATACTTATTGCAAAGAGCACAATGAGTCTCCCAAAAGTCCTAAGGACATTGGGCTTACGTCTAATGAGCTTTTTAAAAACATCAAGGAGGTCGAAGAGGAGGTCTGGAAAAAAGGATGGCTTGAAATCAAACTCCTACTGGATCAAGACACGGATTTTGAAGATTATCCATCAAAACAAAAGTGGATTGCCACAAATTATGTTTTTCTTCAATTGTTTGGCAGATATAAAGACTACCTGAGAGTAAGACTGGATTTAAAAAATTATGTTTTCGATAAAGGTCAGTTTGTGAAATTCGTATTACAATCAAACTCAAGTCTTATTTCTGATATTATACAATCGGGAGACCGAGATGGCAGTGTAGAGTTGCGCTGGCTTTTCAAGAACTACTATCCTAATCTTTTTGCAGAACATATCGTTGGGGTAGCCTATTATTTTGGTCGGGATCAATCAGATGACAAAGAGGGCACTGATGCTTTCATAGATAAAACGACTAATTTACTATTTGAGGTTTTAGGGAAAAACGTTTTGGAGCGCAGTTTCGAATTGGGGAAGTTCTTACTCGAATCCTTTAAACAAGCACATGGATCAACAGAAAAAGATAGCAAGTGATAAATGGCAGCGGGCTTTAAAGTTGGCTAAAACTGGTGCAAAGGTTGGAGCCAACTACATGAAGCATTATGCCAAAAAAGTTATTCAATCTGAAGTAAGTCAAGAAGACTTGGACAAAGCTAATGCAGAAGAAATCTATGAGACCCTCAGTGAACTGAAAGGTTCTGTTTTGAAAGTAGCCCAGATGTTGGCCATGGACGACTATGTAATGCCTGAGGCTTATGTGAAAATGTTTCAACAGGCACAATACCAAGCCCCCCCTCTCTCTTATGCCCTCGTCAAAAATCAAATCAAAAAACATTTAGGTTTTTATCCTGAGGAAATATTCGATGAGTTTTCGAATCAAGCAAAACATGCGGCATCAATAGGTCAGGTCCACAAAGCGAAGAAAGGCGATCATTTCTATGCTGTAAAAATCCAATACCCAGGAGTAGCCAACAGTATCAAATCCGACTTGAATCTGGCAAAGCCAATGGCAACCAGAATTATGGGATTGAAGGGAAAAAACCTTGATAAGTATTTCCAGGAAGTTGAAGAAAAACTAATGGAGGAAGCTGACTATGACCACGAGCTGTCTCAAGCGCTGAAGCTAAAGGAAAGGTTGGCTCCTTTGAATGGAATTGTTATCCCATCTTATTATCCTAAAATGTCCGGGAAGCGAGTAATAACGATGGACTGGATTGATGGAGTGCATTGGGATAAGTTTGCCGCTCAGGACCTTTCTCAAGAAACCAGAAATCAAATAGGACAAATACTTTGGGATTTCTATTCTTATCAGATTTGGGAATTAAAAGAATTTCATGCTGATCCTCACCCTGGAAACTTTTTGGTCACTTCAAATAATGAATTGGCAGTTCTTGATTTTGGTTGTACAAAAGCAATACCTGATGAATATTTTGAGCCTTTCAATATACTTATCAAGACCAATTTAGATGACTTCAGCGATCAAGAACTCAAGAAAAAAATGATTGAGATTGAGTTGCTTTTTGAAGATGATACGGATGACATGAGCTCTCTTTTTATTGATATTTTTAGGGAGATGCTCAATAAGCTTAAAGAGCCCTTTGATGCTAAAAAATTCGACTTTAGCGACCCGAAATTTTTTGAGTCTTTAGCAGAGCGCGGAAAAGAATTATCTAAGATGGAAAAACTTAGAAAGGACAAAAAGGCCAGGGGCTCGCGACATGCTATATACATGAACCGCACTTTTTTCGGTCTTTATAATTTACTACACATCATGAAGGCCGAAGTGAAGACACAGTAAAACTGATTTTTCTAATTTTCACTAACTTCATGCTCCGAATTGATTCATTTTGAAAGCTGCAACGACTTTTTTGGTTCATGCCAACATCACATTAATTTGTCTTATTATTTTAATTCTTTTAAGGGAGGTTAAAAAGGCAAAAAACATCATATTCGCTGTCTTCTTTTTGCTGGCGGCTCTTACTTTTTTAATTGTTTATGACAAAGTACTGCAGCCTGAGCTTTGGGTTTTGGCATTGATTCCAATAGGGTTTAACTCTTCCTATTTTTTCTGGTTGTTTTCAAAATCTGTCTTTGATGATAATTTGAGGCTTCATTACAAACATTTCATCTATTTTTTAATTGCAAGTGCAATAATGCTTCTTAGCTTTTTGCAAAGCTCTCATCAAATTTTATTCGATCCAAACACCACCGATATAGGCATACAACTTTTTGTAAAAGCTGTTCCTGCTCTGATGTCACTGTTGTTTGTTGTATTAGCCATATTGGAATCGCAAAAAGGACGAGATAAAGATCTTATTGAAACGCGCATTGCGTTCAGATGCTACTTTATTCCACTTACTGCAGGTTTGTTCGTTTTAACTATAGCAGGAAGACTATCTGGTTCTGACTTTACGAATATTCCCCCCTACATTGACTTCATACATAAGTTGATAATACTGGCAATATTATTGCCTTTTCTTTATTTGAGAGTACAGTTTAAAAAGGGTTTCTTTTTTTCCATTCCTCAGGAAGAAGAATCTCTTCCTTTTGAAACTTCAGAAAAACTGATACTGTCTATTCAGAGCTATATGACAGAACAACAAACCTATTTGAAAGAAGACATCAGCTTGAAAACTATTGCTCAAGACCTCAAAATACCGGAATATAAGTTGCGAAAGGCAATAAATGCAAAACTTGGGTATAAAAACTTCAATGACTTCATTAATTCTTATCGTGTCAAATATGCTTGCAAAATTTTGGAGAATAATTCTAATCGCGATAAGACAATATTGGAAATAGCATATTCTATCGGATATAAATCAATTTCCCCTTTCAATAAGGCTTTCAAGGAACTTACCGGAACCACCCCAACTCAATATCGGAAAAATCATTTCGCTTAATTAAAAATTGTCCTCGATTTTTAAAATCAAGTAGCTTTAAAAGTATTTGATAGACCTGAGTCCAATTAGCCAATATGTTTGGCAATAAAAAAAATGGAAGTATCTATCAAGCAAATGATAATAGGGAACATAGCCCTAAAATATTTCACACTTTGTGGGGGAGCATATTTAATATATTGGGTCTGGCTCAAGAAAAAAAACATGCACCGCTTCATTCAAACTAAGTTCCCGAAACTCTCTAAAATTCATATGGAAATTAGATATTCCATCATCGCAATGTTGGTCACAATGACGCTAGGTATAAGCGCATACTTTTTGATCGGAACAGGGATCACATCCATTTATACAGACATCAGCGATTATGACATTTGGTATTATTTAGCTTCATATCTGATCGTTCTTTTCATTCACGACACATACTTTTATTGGTCTCATCGGTTCATGCATTTACCAAAAATCTACAAATATGTCCATCGGGTACATCATAAATCTACCAACCCATCTCCATGGGCATCATTTTCGTTTCACCCTTGGGAGGCAATAATTAATAACTCCTTCTTTTTCATTGTGATATTCTTAATTCCGGTTCATTCAAGCGTGTTAATAGTTTTTAGTTTCATTAGTATGCTCATAAACATTAAGGGCCATCTTGGCTTTGAATTATTTCCAAAAGGCTTTATGAAAAACAAATGGTTAAACTGGAATACCACCGCTACCCATCACAATATGCACCATGAGTCTTTTAATCATAATTTTGGGTTCTATTTCACTTTTTGGGATAAAATCATGGGAACGGAAGCGCCTAACTATGAAGAAAAATTCAACGAGGTAGTCAATAGACCAAAAGAAGTAGAGCATGAACATGGTAAGGTTCTCAATGATCTAAGCCCACAATTATGACTAAAACGAGCGTTACTGCACTAATGGGCATTCTGATATTCTGGAATGTCCATACACATGCGCAATTAGAATGGACATTTATAAAAGAGGTTGATAACATCAAACTATACATCAGTGAGGATGCAAACTCATCCTTAAAAAAATTCAGGACAGTTTTTGAGGTAGATACTGATATTAAACAATTCTGTAACGCTTTCAGAGATCCTTGGAACATCAAACGTTGGGGGACTTTGATTTCGGATTTTGAGGTATTCGGGATCAAAGATGGCATAATGTATTATAGAACAGTAATGGATGCTCCTTGGCCCTTACAAGATAGAGCATCGGTAATGCAAATTGAAATAGAGGAAAAGCTGGATCGCGGACTTGTTACGGTTCAAAAAGCCAAATCGTACGATTACAAAATACCTGAGGAATATGTTGAGATGAGAATTGCACATTTCACGTGGGACCTTGAGGCGATAAACTCAAAAACGACAAAGGTTATTTATCAGGGTGTTGCGGACCCATCCGGCAATATACCGGTGTGGTTAACGAATCAGCTCTTGGAGAAAAACCCAATTGAATACGTTCAGAAGGTAAAAGCGCATTTTCAACAAAACTTGTAGAAGCTATTGAGTTCTGGTGACATGTCCAGAGTACTCTTCATCTCCAATTCTCACAACGTAGTAATAAACACCGTGTTCAACGATGTTTCCATTCTCATTTTTACCATCCCAAATATTGGTATTCGCTTGTTCAAAGATTTTCCTTCCCCAACGGTTGAAAATAGTCAGATATTCTACCTCACAGCCATTTTGTCCGACAAACTCAATCATAAACACATCATTTAAACCATCACGATTTTGAGGTGAAAACACATTTGGTATGTTGAAGTTACAATTGCATTCTTCTACGATCACATTGATACTTTTTTCTATGCCAGAACAATCATTGAATGCTCTAACTTTGTAATTTCCAGTAGTAGATACACTGAAAGATGATCCAGAACTTCCATCGGGCCACTCTATTTCCCCACCATCGGCAAATGCTGTTAATAAGGCACTGTTCCCGTTACAAATCTTAACATCATTCGAAACTTCCAATTCGAGGGAACTATTTTTGAAAACAGCATTGATAGAGTCTGTATTGGTGCAACCCTGGCCAAAATCAACCTGAACCCAATAGGTTCCCGAAGAATTGATAGATATGGATTGATTGGTGCTTCCATTTTGCCATAAGTAGCTCAATCCATTTCCAGCATTTAGGATTACCGTTTCCCCTTCGCACTCTTCGATATCACCACCAATATCAAGACTGTTGTCAATTTCATTTACGGCAATATCATCATTGTTAGTGCATCCAAATCCATCGGTGATGGTTACAGAATACGTTCCTGGTTGGTTAATCTGAATTGTTTGGTCAGTGGAGCCATTGCTCCAACTATATGTATATCCAGTACCAGCATCGAGGGTAGTATTGCTTAATGCTCCGCAGGCAAAAATGTCATTGCCCAAATTAATCGTAGGTGGACTGGCTAGAATGACATTAATGTCATCGGAATTAGTGCAGCCTGCCGCATCTGTAACTGTAAGACTATAGTTTCCTGAAGTTCCTGCTATAATACTGGATGAATTTGCCCCAGTGTTCCAATTGTAAATGATCCCGTTGGAATTGGGAACAAGCAAAATTGAATTTCCGCACACTGTTGTATCCGGACCAAGGTCAACCAATGGACCATTTGACTTTTGAATAATCACACTATCCATGAGAGAACAACCTGTTAATGGATCTGTTACCAGAACAGTGTACGTAATGGTATTACTGACAATTGCTTCTGGAGTCGCTGCTAAAGGATCATCCAATCCTAGAATTGGAATCCACTGATACTTGTAGTTCCCAAAATTTGCATAACCCAATTCGATGGTATCAGTAAGACAGATGGAAGTGTCATTTCCAGCATGAAAATTCGGGAGCTGGTTGATATAAATTGTTTGGATTACTGTATCCGTTCCACAACTGTCATTTATAATTAAAGTGATGTTTTTTACTCCGCCAGAGGTATATGAAAACTGACTTGGGTTTTGGGATGTAGAACTTGCGGGAACCGCATCAACACCAAAATCCCATTGAAAAGAAGTATTTCCGTTCGTGTGCGAGCTGTCAATAACAGTAATCAATTCATTAATGCAGAAAGCTGTATCCACATTGAAGCGTGCAATAGGGAAACAGCAGTTCTGATCAACAAATATTTCCACAGAATCTGTAATGATAGTACCCAAAGAGTCCGTGATGGTAACATAATAAGTTGTGACGGAGTCAGGCGAGACAGTCGGCTCTGCTAACGTTGAGTCATTGATAGAGGTGTTGGGCCACCAGGAATATGTAAAAGGAGGCAAACCACAAGTAGTACTCACTAATAGTTGAATGCTATCATTGCGACAGATGGTATCATTATTCATTACTGAGAATACAAGGCTGTCAGTAACATGAATGAACTTCGTGATCGTATCATAGCAGGGTGGATTTCCATTATTTCCTACTACAAGGGTAACCGTTGCGGAGCCTGATGTTCCAAAATGATATGAAGGGTTTTGAGTAAAAGCACTGTCTCCGTTTCCAAAACTCCATTCCCAGTAGTTTATGACAAAGGAGGTGTCAATCGATAAATCAGTAAATTGAATTGTGTCATTGATACAAACCACTGTATCAGAGGAGAAGTTGGCTGATATATCACATATTGACAAACAAGAATCACATAGTGTTGTATCCTGATATAGCACAGTACTTGAGCTTACATTCAAATTCGTCTCAAACATAGGTAGGCTGAAACTAGAAAAACTCTCAACAGCTGATGAGAACGCTCTATCCGTAAAAAGTTCTGTAGCGTTTTGTGAGGAACACAATGTTAAACTGGTGTCCCAAACTGTGAAAACACCATCCTCTCCTCCAAAGTCCCCAGGAGATTTGGCTGAAGCCATACCGAGACTTTCATTGAATAATCCATCAAAAGCCTTCATTTCCGAAGTATTAAACTCTTGAATTTCTTTTATCCAAATGAGCCCACCATTATTACTGAGCTTAATGACTTTAGTCAGTTCTCCACCGCTTGGGTTGGGCGCATTGTAGTTAATGTAATAGTTCGAAGCATTGTCTTGAGTTAAGGAGTTCATTCCAGCATTTGGATCTCCAAAAAAACTGTTATCAATTATTGTATCCCAAAGCGGTTGAAGTTGTGCATCAAATTTTTGTACAGCGATATCATAAGTCCAGTTGTCATTTTGATAACCCATTGTTAGGTAACCACCATCATTACTTCTAATGATTTTTCTTTTTCCCGCAAAAGTGATGCCTTGATAATCAATCCTTTGATTTGATATGAGTCCTCCACTTAAGTCAAAGTTTGCGACAAATCCAGTTTCAAAGCCGCCATCTAAATAGGAGCCAACACACACAGCACCACCGGTCCCGTTGGGAGCAACATCGTGAATTTCAATATCATCACTCAAACTCTTGGTTACAGAAGTGACAACGTTTCCATTGGCATCCACTCGAATCAAATGAAGGTCATCTATACTTCCGAAAAAAGCGTGTCTACCGCAGATGAAGTAAGAGTCTCCTTGGGAGCGAATAAGATGACCGTTTCTATCTTTGGCATTGCTGTATCTTTTAGCCCAAATTGTGGTTCCAGTGTTGTCCACCCGCATAAGGAAGTGGTTTTCGTTTTCGTTGGCGTAAAGCACGAAATCCCCATTTGGGGCTCGCTCCATTTCAGTGAAAACATCAGTAATACCTGAGTATTCTTGAGTCCAGACCCATGTTCCGTCTCCTTGTATTTTAGAGAAACTTGCATTTCCATTATTTGCTCCGCAAACGAAGTATGCATCTTCTAAAGAGTCATATGCGAAGTCAAGGAAAGAGTTATCTTGTCCATCTCCAAAAACATTCGCAAAATTGCACCTTGTTGTTGGTTTACTTTCCAATACATATACCCAAGCAGAATCAGAACAGACATTTCCAGAACAGAATTTATCATTCATGCTAGTTACATAGTAAAAAGAAGTATCACTGGGACTTACAGTTAATAGATAAGGAGATTGCGTAATACCATTGATGGTATTGGTATTTGTACCATCACTGTAAGTGAAATCCCAAGGGGCATTTCCTGTAAAGTAAACAGGAATTTGAGCGGATGATCCATTTGTTATTACAATAGAAGTATCCATACAAGCCGTAGGAAACGCTACATTTACAAATTGCGTTTTGGTTATAGTGTCAGTGCCATCGGCATTTGAAACAATCAGGGTAACATCATAAACCCCCGGTGTACTGTATGACACTGTTGGGCTCATAACATTGGAAGTAGGTGGAGTCCCGCCCGGAAAGCTCCAGTCCCAAGTGAGAATAGGTCCAGGTGCGCTCTGATCAACAAATTGGATAGGCGTTCCAGGACAAATTTCTGAGAAGGGCATAAAGAAATCAGCAAAAATGGAAACACATTGCAGTGCTTTTAAGGCATTAATTCTTCCCGTTCCCAACAAACCAGAGAAACCAGGATTTAATGGGTTTATATCATCTGTGGTTGATTTTAAACAACTCTCGATTTCATCAGCTGTTAATGAAGAGTCTTTTGATAGCATAAGACCGCAAAGTCCGGCAGTAAGTGCGGCTGCAGATGAAGTGCCATCATAACTTTCATAAGAGGAAATACTTGTTGCAACAGGCCCAATAATATTTGTTCCAGGAGCTACAACATCAATCCAACTCCCAAAGTTGGAGAAGCCCGCCTTGATGTCCGAGTCATCGGATGCTCCAACAGCGATCACGTGATCATAAGAAGCAGGATATATGGGTGTGTTACTATTGTTATTACCCGCAGCTGCAACACAAACAATATTCATAGCATGAGCCTGATCAAAGAGGTTTTGATAAGTATTGGAGTAAACAGAACTCCCCCACGACATATTAATAACGTTCACTCCAGTGTTCATGGCATAGATCAATCCATCATATGCGCCAGAGATGGTTCCTCCTGCATCCTCGGCAATTTTGACTGGAACGATAGAAACACCAAACCCCAATGATGAAATTCCAAGAGAATTATCCGTTTCTGCTCCAGCAATACCGGCACAATGTGTTCCATGCGAAAAAACAAAATTGCTCGGATTGGAAGGGTTGACATTGTTGTCAGAGTCCGCTGCATCCCAACCTGTCACATCGTCAATATATCCATTCCCATCTTCATCAAGTCCGTTGTTTGGGATTTCAAGTGGGTTCTGCCATATAACGTTTTGCAAGTCTTCATGGTTTAGCAAAAAAGCATCATCTAAAACAGCAATCTTGATATCGCTACTTCCAAATGTGATGTTCCATGCCAGTTCTCCATCAACAGCTGCGATATTCCATTGTTGGTTGTTAAGCAAAGGATCATTTGGGGTATAGAAGAACTTGTGGAGTGGCACTCCTTCCACATATTCGACCTCCTCCATTGCTGAAAATTTCTTGGTTAGTGCATCCCGTTCTTGATGGTTCGAAAATTTGACCACATAGGTTTGTCTCAAATCAATATTATTGAAATCAAAGGGTCTTGTTATTGTCTCAATACTTGTTGATCGAAGGGATTTTGGGAGTTGGTTCCTTAAATCAAATTGTGGGCTTTCATTTATTATTTTAACAAATAATTCCCCTTCCACGTATGTTTGACACTGTACAAAGGAGTAGCTAAAAAGCGCGAAAAGGCTTATAAGTAGGAATTTGTTCATAGGTCTCAAGATGGTTCAAATTTAAAGAAACATATGTAAGGCATAAAACTGGTGCTTAGTTTAAACGAGGAATTGGCATTAAAAGGGAAAAACAGTGCTAAATATTTTTTCGGAGCCGGCTTGAAACCCGAGTAGACATACGGTTTTAGTGTTTGTATACGAGTCATTTGTTGATAATTAATGTACCCCTACGATATTTCGATTGTTGATTTCCATAAATTGTTTTCGCTTTAAATAAATTTTCTGGAAAATGCATAAGTATATAACCTTACTGCTGATCATTTTTGCCTGGTCAGTTAAAGGTCAGAATGTTGGTGTGGGAACCTTAAACCCAACCAATCCCTTACATATCAAGCCTCTAAATCTGGGAGCCACAGACCCTCTTAAGGTTGAAGGTTTTCAGCCTTACCTCATGAATGATTCGGCCTTGCTTGTTGTAGACCCTTCTGATGGAAGTATAAGATATATGTTCTTTGATTCATTAATTCAGCATTTAGACATTGCGCAAAGCGGAAATCTTGATTCGTTGATTCAAGCAATTGTGAATAGTAGTTTGGATTCTTTTGTCGTTACACAAGCTTTTATTGACTCTGTTTCGGGTATAATTTATAATTATGGTGACACTTTACTGTCCAACACGACATTTATAGATTCCAGCTACGCCATATTCTTATCAAACTTACTTAGCGATACGGCTATTCAAAACCTGATTCTAAGTCTTCAAACGGATGTAGATAGTTTGTATCTAATAAACACAACGCTTTGGCTACATGAAGACTCTGTTACACTAACTGCGGACCTTTCTCCAATAATAGATAGCTCTTTGTCGTTCGTATTTCAAAATATCGTAGATTCCTTGCTGCAAAACACATTCTTTACTGATAGCATCTATGACATTTCATTTTCTCAGCTCGTAGCTGACACAAATTTTTGGGCAATTCTTGATTCAGCTGATTCCGATATAGATAGCGCTCAACTTTTAGGGGCAGATCTTATCATTTACGAAGATGGTGATTCTATAATTGTGAATTTATCAGCTCTGAGTGACAGCGATTGGGTTCAAGTTGGAGATACGCTCTATAGCACGGACAGTACTGTCGTTATCAAAAATGGGGGACTGGGTATTGGAACGCTAAACCCAGATACTACATTGCACATTGTGGGTAAAATCAAGATTCAAGATGGACAGGAACGTGAAGGTTATGTTTTGATTTCAGATAGTACTGGTTTGGCTTCTTGGGCAGATTTAGATACACTCAATGCAAAAGACGATCAAATTTGGTATGTTTCTTCATTCTATGGAGTAGATTCTACTGCCATCAGAGGAAATAGGTATCGCCCGTTCAGAACATTGCAAGAGGCCATGGATACGGCACTTTCAGGAGAATTGATTTATTTACTACCTGGGGCCTATGGAACGAATGATACGCTCTTAAACGGAGGAACGATTCAGGCATCCTCAAAAGCTGTGATAGACTCCATTTATGTTTCAAATGGTACTGTTTTAACGGATGACTACGCAAACATCAAGCTTGTTGTTTTAAATGCAGCGGACAAGGTCATCTTAAACGGTGACTCGCTGAAGGTCAGCGGGTTGTTTCATGCCGGAACAGCGAAAATCACAGGTAGATCTGTGTTTATTGATGAAATGGATAGAACATCGATCACAGCGCGATCGTTAGTTGTTAAATCTCAGGACTTATATTCTACAGGTTATTTGTCTGGCGCTTACACAGAAGACCGATATGAGAATTCAAATGAATCATATGAATCTCAAAGGCTTATACGTCTAACAACTAATAGAATGTTTGGTTCAGGAGCGCCTAACGGTAAAACAAACTACAATAACAATGTGTTGGTAATGGATTTCGGAAAGATCATTGATGATCCAAGTTCCTTTCGAACATTGTTCTACCTTGAGAGTGACTCCAGTTTCGAGAATAACTTTGTTAACATTAAAGTAGGTGAATATACATCGGCTTTTCCAGCTTTTCATTACTCTGAAATCCTTTCCGCAAATGGTGAAAGCTCGTCCATTCAAATTCATTTTGACCTGTATCACTTTACAGGGACATCAACTCATGGACTGCTTGGTTTTAGAAGCGGTAGAAGCGATGGTTTTACTCCTCAAGTGATTTTGTCTGGACGATATGTTTCTGATTCAACGGAAATATTGAACCATGCAGGTGATTTCGCATCTGGTTTTACGCTGAACGATGCCTATTTAGAGGTAAAGGCAGCCAATAAGGCTGTTTTGAATTACAATATTGTAAACACTTCTGGTTTTAAAAATATGACACTGTTAAACGCAAAAATGTTTAATGACAGTGTTACCAACAAGATTAGCATTACAACAAATACGACCCCATTAAAGGGGAATTATATCGATGTAAATGAAAGACTTGAATATAAGTTAGAGTATGGACAGGGAGACAAGGAAGCAACAGATTTTGCGAAAACCGAGTCGGATTATTTGGCAGTTTATGGGACTGACGGGAGCTTATTGGAGTTTCATAAGGATTCTTTGGGTTCGCAAATAAGCGATGGTAATGGAATATATTCTGGAAGTGACACCTTATCTCAAACAAACACTTTAGTAATTATTCCAGAAGGTAAAACGTTGAGCTTTGCGGAATCTTCCTCTACAGACGACTCTACTTTTATATTCAAGCTTGACCCCAGTATTCAAAATGATGATCCAAGCATTACCATGGGTGGAGAGTCCAATTATGCGAACGGGGCCAGATTCTTGGCAACATTGGGCACATATTCATCCGTATTTGAACAGTATGAAAGTTTTTCTGGTACAGAAAAACTTGGATTTAAATTGAGTATGGGAACTAATTCTAGTTTTTCAAATCATTCTAATAGGATTGGTGATAGATACGGAGCGTTGTCAATAAAAGGTGCATTCTCTTCATCCGCCTTTAACAACTATAATGTTTTGGATGACAGTAATACGAGCATGGCTGAAACCTTTAATAGCGGCTTCAATACGAATTTTGTGTCAGGACATGGTGTTCGTTTTTCTAACCCTCTTCTTCATAGTTTTAATGTTTCAATTGGGAATCCAGGAGCAAGTGGAAACAGCCCGGCCAGTGGAGACATAAAAGGCGATGGCTCAAACCGGTTTGCAGTTCAGACCGTAACAAGTAATTCTGCCTATTATGATTGGATTAAAGTATTACTACCAAGCTCAAACCCCGCAAATGGTGACCATAATATCAGTTTTTATAACGAAAAATACGCCATCCCCAACGCCCAACCCTCAATTGCGAATGGAGATACAAGTATCATGATTTGGGCTGGAAATACTACTGGTACAAACCCAACATTTATAAACAAAAATCTATTCAATGACCAAGATTGGACTCTTGATGGAGACACAATGTATTCTGCCATTGACAGTACAGTGACAATTAAAAACGAGAATGTGGGAGTCAATGAGCTCAACCCCAACACTAAGTTTGTAGTGCATGTGGATGGAAATCATACGGCAATTGGAGATGTCGATGCACAAACAATTACATCTGGAATTACAGGAAACGCTGTCGAAATGGGGCCAAATGCATCTGGCTTTAACATTCAATCATCGGATAATTTTACTATCCCATTTGCCTTAAACCTTAACCCGTTTGGCGGAAATGTTGGAATAGGAACGACTGCCCCAATTTCAAAATTGCATGTGAATGATGGTCATATCAATCTTCAAGGTGCAAGCTCTGACTTCAATATTTTAACCACAGGAGGGACTTTTGCCGCCCGTTTAGCAAGCTTCACTGCTGGAAGCGGCAGATTGCAAATCTATAATGTTGCAGGAACGGATAACGTTGTTATTGATGGACGAGATAATGTGAATTCTTACATCAATACTGGAGGTAATTTTGGTATAGGAACAAATGCTCCTGCACGAACATTGGATGTTGATGGAGATGTCTCCATAATCAACACATCTTCAAACGATAGTTATATTCAATTGTCCAATGGAGCGCATATTTGGGAGTATAACAGCCTTACCGGAAGAAGGCTTCGTATTAACGGAACTGGTTTGACATCTGGCGGCAACAACTGGTTTGAGGCACGGTTCGATGGCGGAAACAATAAGGTGTTTTTAGGTGCAGATGGTTCTACTTCCTATATTCAAGGAGGTCACAATATCAAAATAAGTGCTGATGTTGCTGGAAACCCGAATACCAGCTTTAATCCTGACTTGTTCATTGAGAGAAACGGAAATATAGGCATCAACACAAGCAATCCCGGTACAAGATTGCATGTTCATAATGACATTGTAGGGTTGGATAGTGTTTTTGTAGTGGATTTTGATGGAAACACAGGTATTGGAACAATTTCTCCTGATGCGAAACTGCATGTTGTTGCAACATCTGACCCGATAAAAGTTGAAGGGCTTCAACTTGACAATAGTTTAGATACAATAGTGACCATTGATGCGAATCAGGTTTTGCACAAGGCTCATGTCCAAGATGTATTGGGTGTAACTTATAACAATGTACTTTTTGTGGCTGAAAATGGAGATAATGCAACTGCTGAAGCGGGTAACCCGAACAAGCCTTTTGCCGATCCATGGACTGCTGCGGCAGCGGCTTCTTCTGGAGATATGATTTATTGTTATCCTGGTCAATACAACCAGAATACTCTAGGGTTAACGGGCTCACAGCTGTTTACACAAGATAGCATGACTGTTTACAGCGTTGGCTCCAACATTATCTTTAATACTCAACTAAATAGTAATACAGTTACAACTCTACATTTATTTGCTGGTGATATGGAAAACATTTCAACGGCATTTACGAAATCAATAGCATTACCCAGTGGGATAGGTGAGATTAATTACCACCTGAATGCAAAATATTGGCATTCAAACGGAGCTACTAATACGATTGATGATGATGATGCTGATTCTGGGAATGTCTACTTCAATGTAGACCACTTTAGGTTAGATCTGGGGTACTACTTGTTTGCAATTAACAATGCGAGGGCTGCTGTTGGTGAATTGAATTTATATTTCAATTGTAATTTGTACGAGCATAACCCTGAAAAAACGGGAAATACTGCTTTATTTAGAGGAGTTGCTCAGTTCGAAGGACCTACTCAGAATGCAAATCTTCATATGAACACGAAAAAGGCTGTAATTAATACTATTAGAGGTCCAATTAACTTCGGGTTCAATGGAGGAGCAATTAACAGTTCTTTGTATTGGAAAGCAGATGAGGTTGATTTGGATACTTATGGAGCTCCAACCTTTCTAGGTGTCGTTTACTGGGCCAATGGGGCACTGAGCAACAACAGTGCTTACATAGATTTTGAGAATGCTAATTTAAACAACATTCCTATATCAAACTTCACAACTCCAACAGCAAATAACAAGCTGATTGTTAGGGGAAATTTTAATTTGTCAGGGCAAACTTATGCCATTAACACATCAACAAGTGGTTCAAACAATATCTTGGATGTCGATGCGAATATTATTTCTGATGGATCTGGAGTATTCAACATTCAAAGCAATATTTCGTTGGCAAAATTATCCGGCAAACATGAAATATCTACCGCAGCTACTCCCGTGATCAACGCCACTAGCTCAAATATTGAGCTAAGAGATTGGTTAGGTGTTAATGATGGAACAGTTTCCGCAATCAGCGCTACATCAGCGATTGACGTGGAAGTTGCAGGTGCGTTTGATGCCAATACAAAGATTGAGGATCCCGACATTTCTTTTATCAGACTTGATGAATACGGTTCCCATTGGAATCAAGATGATGATACTTTATACAGTGCTATTGACAGCACTGTTGTAATAAAGAATGGCAATGTAGGTATTGGAAAATTGAACCCTGAAGTAAGTCTTGATATTTCCGATAAATTGAGAATAACGAGGCCTTTTGGAGTTGGTAATGCGAGCTCCTTCGAAATTTTGGACAGCTCTATCGCGAATGCTGGCTATTACAGCACAACTAGAATGGGCGTACAATTGTTTAGACTAAGTTCTTGGGAAAATCATCCAAATGGAAATCGGGTTTTAGAGATGTGGGCTGCGCGAGAGGATGGTAGTGGAGGAGAAGCTCCAAGTCAGGCGGGAGATGTATTAGGTGCTTTTTGGTACAGTGGTTATTCTGCATCAGGAACGAGTAGATCGATCTTGCTGAGCTCAGTAGTTTCGTCAGTAGATGCTAATACTGTCAATTCTGACTTTTTAATGTCGGTGAAAAATGATGGAAACAGCATGAATGATCGTACTGAGGCTTTTAGGCTGCATCATGATGGTCACTTAACCTGGAATTTTTACGGTTCTGGAAACAAGGAATCTAGTGATCTTACTTTGAGTAAGTCGAATTATTTGGCCCGTTTTGCAACGGATGGTACTGTGGTTGAGTATCATAAAGACTCTCTAAAAGCGGAATTAGACGATCAGGACTGGACTCTTGACGGAGATACACTATATAGTGCTCCAGATAGTACCTTGGTAATTAAAGACGGAAATGTGGGTATTGGCACATTATCTCCGAGTCACAAAATTGATGTGGATGGAATAATAGGAATTAGCGGAAATCAAGCACTTTACTATCCATCTTCCGATTTTCCAGGAACACTTGTGTTAGGAAATGGAGGTACAAACTTATCTAATACGGTTGCTATTCAAGGACAACAAAATACTTTTATTGGAATTGGTTCGGGAGAACAAACTACCACAGGTTCTGGAAATGTTAGTGTTGGTTATGATGCACTCAAATCAAATACCAGCGGATATGAAAATATTGCCATTGGCCCAGAAGCTTTAATTACAAGTACAACAGCAGTAAATAACACAGCCGTTGGAGCATATGCAATGCAATTGGCAACAACAGGCTCTTTCAACACAGCTTTTGGCACTTCAGCCTTAAGTCAACTGACTACGGCCAGAAGAAACACAGCAATTGGATACCAGGCATTAATATTTTGCAATGCAGATGATAACATTGGTCTGGGCTATTTTGCTGGTAAGTTTGCTATTGGTACTGTTTCCAACACAGCAGCTAGCCAAAGTATTTTCATTGGATCGAATTCTAAAGCTAATGCAAATGGTGAATCTAATCAAATTGTAATCGGATATGAAGCAGAAGGAAACGGCAGTAACTCCGTTACACTTGGAAATAATAGCATAACTAAAACCATATTGAAAGGTAGTGTTGGAATTGGGACCCCAGCACCAGCGAATAGTCTTCATATTGTAGCAGGGACAGATCCAATTAAAGCGGATGGACTAGTAGATGATTCTAGCTTAGATACTGTGGTTGTAGTAGATAATGGAGTGCTTCACAAACGTTCTTTATCAAGAGCTATGTACTCGCCAATAAGTACTCAGTCTGCTAATTATACTGCACTAATAACCGATGAGGTGATTCTTGTAGATGCTTCTGCTGGTGATGTCACAATAACATTACCTACTGCTTCAGGAATTGCTGGGAAAAAATATTATTTCAAAAAGGATGATGGCACCGCTAACAATGTGATAATTGATGGAAATGGTGCTGAAACAATTGATGGAAATGCAACCGTTTCAACAAATGTTGCGTTTCAAGGATGGACAATGATTTCTGATGGAACAAACTGGAAAATACTTTACTAAATGGTTAGAATAGTTTACATATCATTATTGTTGATAGCACCATTTATGCTCAATGGTCAGTCACTCATGAACACGGGGATATTGACCGTTCAAGATAGCGCAATTTTATATATAGATGGTGATTTCAATTTGGAGTCTACAAGTACTGACACGGCAGTCATTAACTCTGATGGAGATATTTATGTCAATGGTGATTGGATCAATGAGTCAGGAAAGGTTTTTACAGACTCCT
>JALEGO010000384.1 GCA_022763165.1 Flavobacteriales bacterium | reverse complement strand
CATGGCGATTCTGCAGGTAGAGAAGGCCTTCAAAATTTAACTAAAGAATTAAGTATACAAGAGGAAAATATTATTATTGCTGGACATATTCCAGATAATGATTTAATCGTTCTATATAATCTGACTGATTTATTAGTTTTACCTTCCTTACATGAGGGTTTTGGATTGCCTTTGCTAGAAGCAATGCGGTGTGGTGCTGCTGTTATTGGTTCTAACTGCAGTAGTATTCCCGAAGTTATTGGCTTTGATCAAGCGCTCTTTGACCCCCTCTCAAGTCAGTCAATCGCTGAAAAAATGGTGGAGGCATTAACGAACATTCCCTTTAGGGAAAAATTGATAGATCACGGAACAAGGCAACATCTAAATTTTTCCTGGGAGAGAGTAGCTAACATAACTCTTGATTCTTTTGAGGCTCTATCAGCAAAGTGCCAACCTATTCAACCAAGTGCCCAAAAAATTACTCAAGCCTTTTATAGAGCGCTGATAAATTTTAAAACCAACCCAATTTATCCTGAAAATAAAAACAATAAATTACTAAAATGTTTAAGTGTCATTTTAAAACCCTTAATACAAAATTCTAAAATTAGGTCTTTAGGGTCAAAGTATATTAATAGGTTTCCTTCAATAAAGTCTTTTATAAGAAAGGTTGATATTCCTGCCTATAGTTTAAAACAAAACTTAGCTCTTGAAAATGAGGCTCCTGTTACAAACGAGATTCCTGTTACAAACGAGATTCCTGTTATAAATGAGGCTCCTGTTGTACTTCAAGATAATAACAATTTAAAAAACAGGGATTTATCTCTTAAAGTTTTGAAAATTTATTCACAACTTAATAATTCCATAAAAAGCAAAAGAAGAAAAGTCAGTTAAAGATGAAGATTGTTATTGATCTACAAGGACTTCAAGCTAATCCGTGGGATAATCAAATTGCCCAAAATAGCTTTTTGATAACTCGATCTTTGATTCAAAAGTCAAATAATCATGACATTTACATAGCCCTGAATCATAATTTAGCATCTACAATAGATCGCATTTTTTACAGTTTTTCAGATATTTTACCCAGAGAAAAGATATTATTGTGGCAGGGGTTAAGTAATGTATCAAATAATAATAGTGAAAATAATTCTCGTTCTGTAATTTCACAATTAATTTATGAAAACTATATTAAAAGTCAACTGCCAGATGTGGTGCTTACGACTAATCTTTGGCAAGGGTGGGATGATGATGCGACTACGGGGCTTTTAAATTCTGAAGGTATCTATATTTCTGCGGTGATATATTATCCAAAGGATCATAAGGATATACCAGAAAATCATAAATGGTATTTAGAAAAAGTATCTCAGCTTAAAAATGCAGATTTAATATTTACAAATGATGATAAGACTAACGATGAAGTATTAAAATCCTTAAAAATATCTAAGGAGAAAATAACTCCATTATCCTGTCATGATTTATCCATGTCTAGAGAAGCTGATATAATTCTCTCCGCTTTCGAATCACAGTATAAAGAAAGGTTATTATCTAAGAATATTACATCTGATAAGAAGAAATTAAAGAAGTTAGCCTATTTCTCCCCTTTTCCACCAGAACAATCCGGTATTGCTGAATATAGCTCAGGAATATTACCTGAATTAGCAAAATATTTTGATATCGAGCTGATAACAAATCTTGTAAAAATAGACAAAATTGATGATATAGATCTTGAAAAAGATTTCCCAAAAAAAACCGTAGATCAATTTTATGAATCTGCAAACTCCTACGACCATATCTTATATCATTTCGGCAATTCTCCCTTCCATTCTCATATGATCCCCTTACTAGCCAAATATCCTGGTACCGTAGTGATGCATGATTTTTATTATAGTGCATTGCTACGCTATCTAGAAACATATCCTACAGACGAGAAGATCGACCAAAAAATATTTCAAAGAAGTCTTTATGAATCCCATGGTTATGAAGCTTTGAAATTTTACACGGTGAATGGAGAAGATCAGGCAGTAAGGCATTACCCCGCTAATCACCAATTTATCTCTAATGCAGCAGGTATTATTGTTCACTCTCAACATGCTAAAGATTTAGCTAGTTATTGGTATAATTCAACAGTAAATCAAACTTGGTTTGAGACTAAATTACCAAGACATGAACCAAAAAATAAAGATAAAATACATTCGCGTAAATTACTAGGAATCGATCCAGATGCCTTTGTTGTTTGTAGTTTTGGTAGAGTTGACATAACCAAACAAAATAATAAAATATTAATGGCATGGCTTAATTCAAAAATGGTAACAAATAAAAACTGCTATTTGTTTTTTGTCGGTCCATATCCTCCTCCTGATTACTTTAATGAAATGAAAGCAAATATTAATTCATTTCCTGATAATAAAAGAATGATTTTAACTGATTTTGTTGACTCAGAAACATATCAACATTATCTTGCGGCTGCTGATATTGGAATTCAATTAAGACAATTTTCAAGGGGAGAAAGTTCAATCAGCGTTTTAGATTGTTTGGCTAATAAATTAGCAACAATTGTCAATGCATGTGGTTCATTTGATGAAATAGATGACAAATCAGTTTATAAGTTGCCAGATGATTTTACACAAGAACAACTCATTGAAGCCATAGAAGTTTTGTATGATGATACCCGTTTAAGAAATAGACTACAGTGTGATGGTTATAAGTATTATAAGAATTTCCATACCCCAAAAGTGATAGCT
>JALEGO010000383.1 GCA_022763165.1 Flavobacteriales bacterium | reverse complement strand
GGTCAGCGCTTCCTATCCCAACATTTCCTGTTCCTTCAAGCGTCATCACTGTAGCGTTATTATTGACACGAAGCTCCATTTGTTCGGCTGTTGCGGTGGCATTGTCCTTGTAAACAATTGCACCATCTACATCCAAAGAAGTATTTCCAAATACAATTCCTGATTCTGCATTGTCGGCAGTAAAAATACTCATGTATGCAGATGAGCTATTCTCTAACGTTAGTAAGGACCCTGAGGTAGGGCTTATGCCTCCACCATTAGAGTTCGCAAAAATGTGCAACTGGCTTATGGGTGCATCTGTACCCACACCAACATTATTGGCATCACCATCAATCAAAAAAGTATTGGCATCAAAATTCAGTTTTGCTCCACTCCCAAATGAAACCTGACGCGTAGATCCTGGCAAAGCCCCATCCGCATTATATAGATTATCACTAGTTCCAACAGCTATTTCCTCCCATCCAGTAGTTTTTCTGTAGTACAATTTTCCATTAAAAACGTCATTGGCGATATCCCCTGTAGCACCAATACCAGATACTGGAGGAATGAGTCGCACGAAATTCTGGTAATCTCCTGTATTGTTTTCATAAGTGACTACTGGAAAATCTCCGTTCGAACCTTTTATATGCAGTCTGGAGCTTGTACTAGACGTTCCAATACCAACATTGCCGCCATTCTTTTGAAGAAGAAGCGGTTCAGCAAGACCATTGTTTCTTCCCTGAATCTCATTGTCATCAAAAACCATATTTCTGTCGGTTACATCACCAATAAGGAAGAAGCCTTTATCAGAGAGAAGGTCAGATAAACCTGTTCCACCATCCACATTCAATTTTGTATTTGGTGAGGCAACACCTATTCCAACATTTCCACCATCTTGTATAAAGATTCCATTACCTCCATCATCCTCCAAAGCCAAACCGTCTCCATCACGTGCTCTAATTTCGTCAATTTGAATATGATCTCCATCATCTCCTATGTTACCCTGATCTAGCAAATGAGCCAAATCTTGAGTCTCTCCGAATGTTACATTTGTACCTGAGTTTATAGTGATCTCATGATTTCCCGTTGAAACATCATTGTGACCCAAATTCTGAAATTCGTTTCCAGCATCAACATCCCCATCTGCCACCCATGAGAGATCACCAGAAGCATTCGATTGCAAAACCTTGGTGGAGGTTGGCAAAGCATCTGGTAAGGTATAAGCGTGACTGGCGGTCATTCCGGCATTTGGAATAAAAGCCACAGTCTGATTGGAGGCATTGGTCAGAGCCAGGTTACCTTTAACATCAAGCTTTTGTGTTGGTGCCAAGGACCCTATTCCTACATTTCCAGAAAGGTAATTTTTTTCTTCTCCCACTACATTTAAACCAATCACTTGGCCACCTCCTCCTCCAGACATTGTAAGTTCCAATCCATAAAGATCTCCTGTCCCAGATCCTACAACAGTACCTCTGAATCCATATGCCACTCCCATGCCTGAATTGATGACATTTGACAAATAACCATCAAGCGTATTGGCATGACTAGAAGCATTTTCATCAATAAACACTCTGTATCCAACCTTGCTTCCTGTTCCAGTGTTTTGAAGATCCGCAAAATATCCATATTGCGTACCTCCTCCGGTGGACTTAACCAGCGAGAAGTTACCCATTGAAACGGCTGAATTTGTTTGTTTTATTGTTGTATACTGGGCTATTGCAGAGTCTGTTCCTGTGCTATTTTTTTCTTCATAAATATCCAACTTGTAGTCAGGGGTTCCATCTCCAATACCTACGTTACCATTTCCATCAACAAAAACCCCCTCATCACCACCATCACCCGAGAGCCACTTCCCATTCAGCTGAATATTTGAAGTTGCTATATGATCACCAAGATCATCTCCTGCGCCAGATGCATCTATGGTAAGATCATTGCTCCCTCCAAACGTAAAACCAATACCCGTACCTGCCTTCAATGTTACTTTAGAGCCCGTTACGCCACTAATCGCCACTTCGGCATCACCTGAATTGTTGTTTAAGGAGAGTGTTTGGTCTTCAGATATGTTAACTGTGTTACCATTGGCTATTATAATATCATGTGAAGTCCCAGTACTAGATATTGTGAGTGTCTGATTATCACTATCATCTACCCAAGAAAGAATTCCACTATTGGATTGCAAAACTTTGTTTCCTGCAGGAATAGTGGATGGTAAGGTGTATGAATGCGTTCCGTATGTTCCTGTTGGTTGTTTGAACTCGACATAGTTCGTGCCGGAAGAAAGACGCAAATTTCCCTCTATTTGAAGCTTTTGACCTGGAACTGTGGTTCCAATACCAATATTATTTAGGCCATCATCATAAAAGAAATCACCCCCAATGTATATGTCTACATCATCACCATAGCCAGCATTACCTAGTTTAAGCTCATCTTGACTGCCAACCGCGTTTGCGTGAATCAACAGCTTATTTCCCGCTAGCATAAAAAATTGATCATCATTAGGGAAACCAAAAAAAGTGTTGAGGTCCCCATCGTGATAAATGCGATCTGGAATAAGGATTTGACCATCCCCATCTATTTTAAAAGCTGAAGTACCATTATCCAATACTCTTAGTGAACCGCTGTTGGTAATATCAAAATCAAGAACATCAGAAGAATTGATTGAAACAGTATGATTTCCAGAAATGGCATCGCTGGTGCCATAAATACCATTTCCAGTACCAGGAGGTATTTCCCAAGTGCCATCTGCTCTCAAGTATTTGTCCGTAACATCTGTAGTTGCATTCGTCAAATAGTTCAAATCACCATCACTAGTGACAGTCACCAATCTATTGGTTCCGGCTAAAGCAAGAGATTCAATTCTCGCATTTCCAGTAACATGAAGTTTTTGCTGAGGATTTGTATTTCCAATGCCAACATTACCGCCAGACTCAATGATTATTCTAGGTACACCGCCACTGCCAGCCAAAATTTGCAAGTGACCATTACCAGAAAAATTATAGGCAAAACCTGCTTGAATATCATTGGTTGCATTGCCAAAAAAAATGGCGGAACTCCTAACATCCGGTGTTAGCATTCTTAACTCTGCATTCCCCGAATTTTCTATTAGAACCCCGCCAGAATATGTTGATCCTGTAACGCCAGAAGCTCCTCCAAAGACATGCAGCTTATTTTTAATGTTGGTTGTGCCTATTCCAATCTTCCCATCATTTTCGATTCTCATTTTCTCACTAGATGTACCTGCCGCTATTGTTGAAAAAGTAATGTATCCATCTTCTGAGCTTGAGGAATGATCAGAAACATGCCCTGAAATCGAAGAAAAAACTATATCCGTTCCTCCTGAGTTTTGCCTTTCGAACGCAATATCACCCAAAGATTGACCTGCGGCATATGCTCCATTATGATAAAGATTCAAGGCTGGAGTGCCGTTCAAATTTTCAATTTTAATATTTGCTCCCAATGCTTGAAGATGGAGTGTCGCATCCGGACTGGTCAATCCTATTCCAATATTCGTCCCGTCATCATAGATAAGAGAATTCTCAATAGCACTTGGATTGGTAAACTTGGGAATATAATTGGCAGTCCCAGTACTCGTCAATCCTGAAGGTGGTGTTTGCCAAGTCCCATCACCTCTCAAAAACTGATTTGTCGTACCGTTGGAAGTTGGTAAAGAATATTGACCATTGATATTCAAGGCATCTACGTGGGCGGTACCTGTCACATCCAATCTATAATTTGGTGCGGCATTTCCAATACCCACATTTCCAATTGTTCCAACTCCTCCGGTTGGATCAGCTGTAACAATCATTGTTGGCACATCAGAATTAAACCCAATCATCAATGAGTTGTCTTGGTTATTGGTTATTTCTGTACCATCAAATCCTCTTCCGATAATCATTGCATAATCTTCAGTGGTTTTCAAGTTTTTTCCGATACCAACAGTGTTCTCACCCGCAATGTCAAGACTTTCACCTAAAGCAATTGAATAATCCCCAGATGCTTTGGCAAGACCACCAGTGGCAAAACTCTTTACGCCACTTGCCGTTGTATTGTACCCAAAAGCGGCTGAATAATCACCTCGACTTCCTAAATCCCAATAATTGTCATCAGCAAATCCTGCGCGAAATGCTGCTTTATCTTTATCGAAGAAAAAACGCCTCTCCTCATCGCCCGATGACCAGTCCAATTTATCTGAACCAAATACGAAATCATCAGTTGAAGGATCTCCATTACTATTAGAAATAACATCAGGTGTTCCCGATATTATACCAAATGGTGAATTAGAAGCAGTTACAATATTTTCCCATTGATTACTGGCTCCACAAACTCTGACTTCAGTGCCATTAAAATAGAGCTCTCCTGGATTACAACTTCCGGTTACACCAACAGGCTGGGTTAACCTCAAGAAACCTGTAAGATCTAAGTGTGTATTGGAACTTCCATCTCCCAATGATACTGTTCTAGAGCTTTTAATAAACCTGATGAACTCAGAACTTGTACCGTCATCAAATATTAGATCTCCATTGGTTTCTTCATTAATGATTCCAATAGG
Organism: Flavobacteriales bacterium; assembly: GCA_022763165.1. GTDB lineage: Bacteria > Bacteroidota > Bacteroidia > Flavobacteriales_G > JALEGO01 > JALEGO01. Next base: position 3,594 of record JALEGO010000383.1, on the reverse strand, counting down.
TGTTTGTGCAAAAACAATAACTGGCTTTAAGACTGCGAGTAAGAAAAATGAAAGAATAAATGCAATTAAGTGTCGCCTGATCATTCATGTAAATTGTGGAAAGTAAAAATACCACATTCTTATGAATTCTAAAAATAGCTTAAGTACTTAATTTTAAAAGGTTTTTGTGAATAATTTCATTTGGAGAAAATTAAAGCAAATTTAATGCGAAACAACTTCCGCCTAGCCTTTGTAAGGCTCGGTCTAACTGAACACAAAAGATCAGCCTGAACGAAGCGATGTCATACTAAGCTTGACAAAATTTGACTGTTGGCATATTCCAAATGAAATATCAGTTGAAGCTGAACTCCATTCGCTTTTCACAATCAAAAAACTAACTTTGAAGAAATTTTATAACGCTCCCTGAAAAGAGCATATTTGAACTTTAGAAAAGTATGTTGAAAATTACACTACCGGACGGTTCTGTTAGAGAAGTTGAGAAGGGCACTTCGGCCTTAGAAATTGCAAGAGGAATTAGTGAAGGCTTGGCCAGAAATGTTTTGGCCGCAGAAATCAATGGGGAAACCATTGACGCAACAAGACCTATTGTAGAAGATGCTAGTTTAAAACTGCTTACTTGGAATGATGAGGATGGCAAGAAAACCATGTGGCATTCTTCAGCTCATTTGATGGCGGAAGCCTTGGAAGAGCTATATCCAGGTGTGAAATTTGGTATTGGCCCACCCATTGAGAATGGTTTTTATTATGATATCGATTTAGGAGAACATCATATTTCAGAACATGATCTTCCTAAGATAGAACAAAAAATGCTGGAGCTGGCCCGCACTAAAAACGAGTATTTGAGAAAAGATGTTAGTAAAAGCGAAGCCATCAATTACTTCAAAGAAAAGGGAGATGAATATAAACTTGAGTTGTTAGAAGAACTTGAAGATGGATCTATAACATTCTATGAACAAGGCAATTTTATTGATTTATGTAGAGGTCCTCATATACCAAATACCGGCTTCGTCAAAGCTGCCAAACTAACGAAGGTAGCGGGAGCTTACTGGAGAGGAGACGAAAACCGAAAGCAGCTCACTAGAATCTATGGCATTACTTTTCCAAAACAAAAAGAACTCACAGAGTATCTAGAGTTTCTTGAAGAAGCCAAGAAACGAGATCATAGAAAAATTGGAAAAGAACTTGGGTTATTTACCTTTTCAGAAAAAGTTGGGCAAGGTCTGCCTTTATGGCTACCAAAAGGAGCAGCACTCAGGCAAAGACTGGAAAATTTTTTACTTAAGGCTCAGGAAGAGGCTGGATATGTTCAAGTCATGACACCACATATTGGTCACAAAGACTTGTACGTTACTTCTGGTCATTACGAAAAATATGGTAAAGACTCCTTTCAACCAATCAATACTCCCAATGAAGGAGAAGAGTTTTTATTAAAACCAATGAACTGTCCACATCACTGCGAAATCTTTAAGTCTTCTCCTAAGTCATATAAGGATTTACCATTGAGATATGCTGAGTTCGGAACCGTTTATCGATATGAGCAAAGTGGTGAACTTCATGGCTTGACTAGGGTTAGAGGTTTTACTCAAGATGATGCTCATCTCTTTTGTACTGCGGATCAAGTAAAGGATGAGTTTAAGAAAGTAATCGACATCGTACTTTATGTCTTTAAATCTTTGAGTTTTGAGAATTTTGTTGCACAAGTTTCCTTAAGGGACCCTAAAAAACCCGAGAAATATATTGGTTCTGATGAGAATTGGGAAAAGGCTGAGAAAGCTATATATGAAGCCACAATCGAAAAAGGCTTGGACCCTGTTGTTGAATACGGAGAGGCCGCATTCTATGGACCGAAGCTGGATTTCATGGTGAAAGATGCTATCGGTAGAAAATGGCAACTCGGGACAATCCAAGTGGATTATAATTTACCTGAAAGGTTTGAATTAGAGTATACGGGTAGCGACAATAAAAAACACCGTCCTGTGATGATTCATCGCGCACCCTTTGGAAGTATGGAAAGATTTGTTGCTGTTCTTCTGGAACATTGTTCAGGAAGACTACCGCTTTGGCTAGCACCAGAACAAATAGCCATCTTACCAATTAGTGAGAATCATAACGAATACGCTCAAAAAGTTTCAAATTTCCTAAAAAAGTACGATCTTCGCGCGTTCATTGATGATCGAAACGAGAAAACCGGTAAAAAGATCAGAGACAATGAATTAAAAAAAGTTCCATACATGTTAATTGTTGGGGACAAAGAAAAAGAAAATGATGAAGTTGCGCTAAGAAAGCAAGGCGAAGGAGATTTAGGTACCAAAAGTCTTTCGGAATTAGTGGAATTTTTGAATAAGGAAGTAGAAAATAGTTTGTTAAAGTAAATTAAGCAGTATCAGAAGAAGAAAAAAATTCGTACCAAGGGTTAAGGAAAATCCACACAAAATCAATCATCAAATTGAAGCGCCTAAAGTGCGTGTCGTTGGTGAAGGGGTTGAAGCTGCAGTTTATAGCTTGAAAGAAGCTTTAATGTTGGCTGAAGAAAAGGAACTAGACTTGGTAGAGATCTCTCCAAAGGCTGATCCTCCTGTTTGTAAACTTGTTGACTATAAGAAGTTCTTATACGAACAAAAGAAGAAACAAAAAGAGATTAAGTCAAAGACGCAGAAAGTAGTCATTAAGGAGATCAGATTTGGTCCGAATACTGATGAGCATGACTATCAATTCAAGTTGAAGCATGCTGAAAAGTTTTTGGCCGATGGTTCAAAAGTGAAAGCTTATGTTTTCTTTAAAGGAAGAACTATTGTTTTTAAAGAAAGAGGAGAAATTTTGCTTCTGAGAATGGCACAAGACTTAGAAGAGTTTGGTGTAGTAGAGCAAATGCCTAAAATGGAAGGTAAGCGAATGATCATGTTCATCGCGCCTAAAAAAGTTAAATAAGGATAAATTAATATAAAAGTAGAATCATGCCTAAGATGAAAACGAATTCCAGTGCTAAGAAGAGATTCAAGTTCACTGGAAGTGGTAAGATTAAGAGAAAGCATGCTTATAAGAGTCACATCTTGACAAAGAAGTCGACTAAGAGAAAGCGTAACTTGACTAAGTTTACCACAGTGCATAAAGCAGATGAAGCAAATATTAAATTGCAGCTTTGTGCTAAATAATTAATCAAATTAGAGTTATTGTTAAACCCGGAAATCAGCTGAATATGAATTTAGATTTTAACGCACCTTCTTCGTTATCAGACAAATTGAATGCTTCATTTACGCGAGTAAACTGCAGGATCAATTTTTCCTCTGGCCTTGAACTTGCATCAAACTCTAAATTCCTGAACATTCATTTAAGTGTTGGTTTAAATACCATACCGCTGACACCAAAAAACAAAATTTAAAATGCCCAGATCAGTAAATTCAGTAGCGTCAAGAACGCGAAGAAAAAAGGTCCTCAAGCAAGCAAAAGGCTATTGGGGAAGAAGAAAAAATGTATATACCGTAGCTAAAAACGCGGTTGAAAAAGGATTATCATACGCTTATAGAGATCGTAGACAAAAGAAGAGAAACTTTAGAGCGTTGTGGATCCAAAGAATCAATGCAGGAGCCAGACTCC